>CANQLG010000025.1 GCA_947624645.1 Candidatus Gastranaerophilales bacterium | reverse complement strand
ATTGCGTTAAGACCACAAAAGGAGAAAGAAATGTCTAAATTAACTAAAAAACAAAAGAAAATAGCTGAAATGATGGAAGGATTTAATCAGCCTTGCTCAGCATCAGAAGCTATTCAAAAATTAAAAGAAGTATCTAAAGAAACATGCAAATTCAATGAAACAGTTGAATGCCACATGGCTTTAGGTATTGATGTAAAACACGCTGATCAGCAGGTACGTTCAACCACCGTACTTCCGGCAGGACTCGGTAAAACAGTAAGAGTATGCGTTATTGCAAAAGGTGCAAAAGCAACCGAAGCAAAAGAAGCAGGTGCTGATGAAGCCGGTGCGGAAGAAATTATTGACAAAATTGCAGGCGGCTGGTTTGAATTTGATACCTTAATTGCTACTCCCGATTGTATGGGTATGCTTGGTAAATTGGGGCGTGTTTTAGGTCCTAAGGGGTTAATGCCAAACCCTAAAACAGGTACCGTTACTTTAGAAGTTGCAAAGGCTGTTAAAGACGCAAAAGCAGGTAAAGTAGAATTCAGAGCCGATAAACAAGGTATGATTCATGTACCTATCGGTAAAATTGAATTTTCTCAGGAAGATTTAATGAAAAACTACATTACATTAGCAGATGCAGTATTAAGAGTTAAACCGTCTTCTTCTAAAGGGAATTATTTAAAATCAGTATACCTCACTACAACAATGGGGCCGAGCATTAAACTTGACTCTAAAAATGTAGCAGCCGAGGTTAAGGAAAATATACAATAGTTAAAAAAAGTTGTATTTTAAGTTATAATAGAGTATATCAACTCATTGATATACTCTGTTATTTTATTAAAGGGGATTTATATTGGCTAACAAAAGAACAAAGAAGCAAGAAATACAGTTATGGATATTAATAAGACTTTTAAAACTGTTCTTTCTGACAGAACAACACCTTTTGAAAATCAAAAGTATTAACTATCCCACATCACAATTTATTTTTTCAATGTGGCACAGACATCAATGTCTTACATACGGAGTAAAAGATAAATCATCATTTTATGCATTGATTAGCGCATCCAATGACGGAGAAATCATAGCAAAAGCCGCAGAATGCCTCAATATAAAATCAGTCAGAGGTTCAACAAAAAGACGCGGAGTTGCAGCTTCATTAGAACTTATTGAAAAACTGAAAGAAGGAAATTCGGTCGGGATTATGGTTGACGGGCCAAGAGGCCCTAACGGGAAAGTTAAAGACGGGATAATAAACATATCAAAAATTTCAGGCGTGCCTATTATTCCTGTTGCTTGGCATTCTAAGTCAAAATTATTTTTTGAATTAAATACTTGGGATAAATTTCAAGTTCCGATAGGTCCATGTCAAACAGTAGCCCTATATGGCGACCCAATCCATATTCCGTCTGAACTTACAAAAGAAGAAACCAAAATCTGGTGTCAAAAAGTTGAAGATGAAATGAACAGATTGCAAAAAGATTTGGAAGAAAATTACGACACATATTTAAAACAATAAAAAAAGACCTCTTAATTAAGAGGTCTTTTTTGTTTTATATTTACTAAGAAATTCTTTGGAACATATACCCGATACCGCGAGCAGTTAATATAAGCTCAGGGTTAGCAGGGTCAGTTTCAAGTTTAGAACGTAATCTTGATATATGTACATCAACAACACGAGTATCAATTCTGTGATCCGGCGGATAAGACCAAACATGCTGCAAAATTTCATTTCTTGAATATGCGGTACCTGAATTATTAACCAATAATTCTAACAAGCTAAATTCCATACCTGTAAGTCTTATACGTTCATTTTTTCTGAATACCTGACGTCTTGCGGTATCTATTCTAATATTACCTGTTGTGATAACATTTTTAGCAACTTTACTTGTCGGAACGGCAACTTCTTTTGTATTAGTTCTTCTGAGTACTGCTTTTACTCTTGCCTCTAATTCTTTGGGGCTGAAAGGTTTAATAACATAATCATCAGCGCCTAATTCAAGACCTGTAATTCTTTCGGAAACATCACCCAATGCCGTAAGTATAATAATCGGAACGTCCGAAGTTCTTCTGATTTCTCTCGTAACTCCATATCCGTCTACTTTTGGCATCATTACATCCAGTACGATTAAATCCGGATTATATTTATTAAAAGCGGCTATTGCTTCTTCTCCGTCTGTTGCCGTAATTATTTCATAACCTATCATACTTAAACGGGCTTCCAAGATTCTTCTGATACTTGCTTCATCGTCAGCTACCAATATTTTTTGTTTAGAATCTTGTTCGGCTTGTACTTCACTATTTTCAGTCATTTTTCTGGAACCCTCAACACTTAAACTTGTAACAATGATTACATTATATTACAAAATATAAAAAAATCAAAATATTTCTTAAAAAAACATAAAATATTTTAATATATTTTTGTTAATAATTACTCTCTAATATTTGATTTTTAAGTAATTTTATTTAATTATTTTACTATTGCTAAAAATGGGAATTGAGGATTCTTTATGAAATGAAAGATTTTTTGTCTAAGTATAAAAACCAAAACGAATTATTTGCATATTTGTCAATATCAATAGCAGTTTTATTGTATGGAACAACACTAACTGCAACAAAAATTTGTTTGGGCTACTATACTTCGACACAATTATTAACTTTCAGATTATTTATATCGGCAATATTATTTTTACCATTTATTTTTACGGTATATAAACATATAAGAATAGAAAAAAAAGACATATGGCTTATTCTGTTAATGATGATATGCGAACCTTGTTTATATTTTATATTTGAAACAAGTGCCCTAAAATATACAACATCAGGTCAAGCCGGAATAGTCAGCTCCTTAGAACCGGTCATTTTAGTCATAGGGGCAAGAATAATTTTAAAAGAGCGATTTATCAAACTTGTCTATTTGGGGTTATTTTTATCAATTATGGGTTCAATACTTTTAAGTATATCATCGGACACTTCAGATTTAGCTCCGAATCCTTTATTAGGTAACTTTTTAGAATTAATAGCCATAATATTAACCGATACTTGCGTAATTACAACAAAATATTTAATGGAAAAATACCCTCCGTTTTTCCTTGCGGGACTTTCAGTTATTGGCGGAGCAATATTTTTTGCGCTGCTGAATTTATTTACGGGAGGAAGCTTCCATATAGTAATAAATGCAAGTATATTCTTAGTATTATATTTAGGAATTTTAACGGTAGTTGCTTACGCATTATATAATTTTGCGATATGTACACTGCCTGCAAGCAAATTTTCACCGTTTTTATTTATGCTTCCGGTTGCCGCCGTATTTTTCGGATGGTTTTTCTTGGGCGAAACATTCAATCTGAAACAATTTGGAGCGTGTATACTTGTATTTGCGGGGATTTTTATTTGTCAGATTAATACAAAGAAAAAACTTATTAAAACGGCAAAAAAATTCAACTTTTTGTGTTATAATCCCTTTAAGAACATTAATAAAAAAGGGATATAAATGCAAATCGGAATACCCAGAGCTTTGTCATATTACAATTTTTATCCGTTTTGGTACGGATTCTTTTCAAATCTCGGGATTGAAATAATATTGTCTGATCCGACTACAAAGCAGACTATGTCAACGGGTTCATCTTTTGTAGTACCTGAAACTTGCCTTCCTATTAAAGTCTACGTAGGGCATATTATTAATTTACTTGATAAAGGTATAGATAAAATATTCGTACCATCTATTCAATCCATTGCACCTAAAATATATAATTGCTCTAAAATACGAGGGCTGCCCGATTTAATCAGAAATGTTATTAAGCGGAATTTTACAATAATAGAGGCTACTCTCGATAAATCGGAAAAAAATCAGGGATTGTATGAATTTTTAGCTCAAGCCGTTAAGCCTTTCGGCATTACCGATATGGAAAAAATTAAACAAGCATCAAAAAACGGTTGGAAAGTATATAATAATTTCCACGTTATGACAAGGAGCGGAATCCCTTATAAAAAAGCTTTAAAATATGCTATCGAAAATAAAGTTATTATTACTGATACTTCAAAAAGTTATCCTATAAATGTAGCAGTAATTGCGCATGGGTATAATTTGTATGACGAACGTGTCAGTATGAAAATTTTTGATAAGTTGGAAAAACTTGATGTTAAAGTATATACGGCTGATGCCCTTACTATTGAACAAATGAAAGAAGGGCTGAATTTAATGCATTCTAAATTATACTGGGCAAATGAATATGAAATAACGGGAGCTGCCGCTCATTATATTTCAAACAGGCAAATTGACGGTATAATTACCATAAATGCATTCGGCTGCGGGCCTGATTCGCTTATGCTTGAGAGAATATCCCGTTTCGCAGCAAAATCTAAAAAGCCTATTCTTCATTTATCGGTTGATGAACAGACTGGCGAAGCAGGTTTTGTTACTCGTATTGAAGCATTTATTGATATGCTATACCGTAAAAAACGCTCTAATATTATTAATAAAATTAAGGTAAACAGAAAAGATAAATATACCGATATTACCTGTCGTGATTTAATATAGTAACTTTAAATTCGGGATTTTTATCCAAACGTTTTTGTATTTTATCAAAAGATAAAAAACCCTCCTGTGCGCCGAAATTTTCAACAACTGAGGCTGAATTTACCGATGCATACTTTAGAGCCGTTTCAATATTTCCGCCGGTTTTTATCAAAGAAGCAACAAAAGTAGAAGCGAATGCATCACCTGCGCCCAGTGTAGAAACTACTTTTGCCGGAAATTCTCCTGCTTGATAATATTTATAACCGTCATAAGCATATACTCCGTTTTTACCGTCAGTTATTATAACTATTCTGCCTTTGCCTTTATTAATTTCTTTAAGCATAGAAATTATATCCGGATGAATAATATTATCGGAATATATTTCCTCTTTTGTATCGGGTCTTACATTTATCCCCGTGAGCATAGATGCTTCTTCTTTATTTAAAACGACAACTTCCGCCGTAGCCAGAATTTTATAAAGGTTCTCTTTTCCCTGCTTAATAGAGCTTGTACCCACATTTATGGCAAGATTTACATCGTGTTCTTCCGCATACATTGCAACTTTATCAAGCACTTTTGTAGATTCACCGTTTAACGGAGCTAAATACAACCATTTTGAATTTTTTACCGCCTTAAAATTTATGTCATCTTCATCCAGATGCGCATTTGCACCCCTATGAGCCAAAACGGTCCTATCACCTTGAAAACTTGTTAAAATTATAGAAAATCCCGTTTGATATTTTTTTGACTTAACAATATTGGACGTATCAACATCAGCCTTTTCCAGTGTCTTAATTATTTTACCGTTTTGGATATCATCACCTATTTTAACAATAGTTGTGGTTTTTAAACCCAAATGGGCAAAATTAACAGCGGTATTAATACCTCCGCCGCCCGTTTGGTAATCGAATTTATCTATTTCCAACTTTGAGCCGTACGGATATGCCATAAAATCACTTTTATGGTTTTTTGCACAAACTGAAACAATGTTAGCCTCATCCGTTTCTATAAAAGCATCTAATGTTGCACTTCCTATTGTAATTACATCAAACATAATCTATCCTTTTTTATTTATTATATTAATTTGCTCTCGGGTGTGCAAGATTATACGATTGCTTTAACCTTTCGGTTGAAACATGGGTGTAAATTTGAGTATTACTGATGCTGCTGTGCCCTAGCAGTTCTTGCACGACTCTTAAATCAGCACCGTTTTCAAGCATTTTTGTGGCAAAACTATGACGAAATACGTGCGGAGTAACGTGTTTTGGCAATTCTATTTTTTGCATTACGTCATTTATAGCAAGTCTTACACTTTGTGGTTGAAGTCTGTACCCTGTTTTATTTATAAATACCGGAGCACTTTTTTGCGGATTTTCTTCTTTATATATAAGATATCTGACTGTTTTAATATAAGTTTCAAGAAATTTTTTAGCCCTTTGTGATACAAGCACGATTCTTTCTTTTGCACCTTTACCAAAAACTTTTATTTCATTTTCATCAAGATTTAAATTATCAAAATTTAAATTACTTAATTCCGAAATACGCATTCCCGTTGCATACAACAGTTCCAATATAGTCCTATTCCTGTATCCTGCGGGAGAATCCATTTTTATATTATTCAAGACCTGTTCAATTTCACTTTCACTTAAAAATTCAGGCAATGTTTTCCCCCGTTTTGGAGAATGTATTCCTAACGCAGGGTTGGTTTGTACTATCCTTTCACGATATAAAAATCGGTAAAAAGTTCTTAAAGATGCAATTTTTCTTGCGGTTGTAGTTTTTGAATAATTAAATTGCTGAATGTATACAAGATATTCTCTTATAACATTATAAGTAACTTCTTCAATTGAACGGTTATTTAACCATATTAAAAAGCTTAAAATATCTGAGCCGTATGCTGTCACGGTATGTTTAGAGAAGTTTCTTTCAATCTCTATATACAATTTAAATTCATTCAGATATTTTTTTGAGTTCTCGTTCATACCCTAGAATTGTAAAAAATTTTAATAAAAAAATCAATATTTATGCTGTAAACATATATATATTAAGAAATATTAAACCGATTGTAATCATGCCAACAACCATGGTTACATGGGTTTGGGAATATTTTAAGTATTCATCAACTTGTTTAGTAAACAATTTGTTGTACACATAAAAATATTTTACTATAATATTTTTAGTGTTTTGGTTTGTTCTTGCTAAAAAGGAGCCAACAAAAATTAATGGATAAAATTCAAGAGAAAATAAATCAAATCAAAACGCAAATCGCACCTTATAATCCGCAAATAATTGCTGTTACAAAATATTTTGATGAAAAACAAATCGTAAAGTACCATGAACTTGGTTTTAGAGATTTTGGAGAAAACAGAGTGCAGGATGCTCTGGAAAAAATAGCAAAACTGCCCGAAAAAATTAAGTCAACAAGCCGATTTCATTTAATAGGACATCTCCAAACCAACAAAGTAAAAAAAGCAGTGGGAAATTTTGATTTAATACACTCGGTAGATAGCGTAAAACTTGCTTGTTTAATTAATGAAGAAGCTCAAAAAAAAGGCTTGGTTCAAAAAATTCTTTTACAAATAAATAATGCAAAAGAAGAACAGAAATCAGGATTTTATCCCGAAGAAATTAAAGAAGCATTTAAACAAATTCTTACCTTTAAATCAATCAGAATATGCGGGGTTATGAATATGGCTCCTATCAACAGTTCGGATGAGGAACTGCATTTTTTATTTCGCAATATCAAACAAATAAACGATGCATTACAATCTGAATTTGGAGTAGAATTAAAACAAATCTCGATGGGGATGAGCAGGGATTTTAAAATAGCACTTGAAGAGGGTGCAACAGTTATAAGACTTGGAAGAATACTATTTGAATAATACTTAGGAGGAAGAAAAATTGGCAGTTGCAGACAAATTTAAATCAATCATTGATTTTTTAACATCAGGATTTGATAGAGAAGACTCTATTTATGATGAATTTATGGGCGATACGGATGGATATCCGGTCAAAGATAATTTGGCTTTAGATCCGAATTATACTCAGGAAACAACAAAAACACCAAATAACAAGGTAGCTAATATCTCTAATTACAGAGGCTATGAAGTTATGGTTTGTGAACCCAGATCATACGAAGATTCTATTTCTATCGTTAAACACTTAAAAGATCGTAAAACAGTTGTATTGAATTTACATTTACTTGATAGAGAACAATCATTAAGAATTGTAGACTTTTTATGCGGAGCTACTCACGCTCTATCAGGCAGCCAGCAAAAAATCGGTGATTCTGTTTTTATCTTCACTCCTGTTAACGTTGCACTGTCAGCAGAATCACAAAAAAGTAAATTCTTAAGAGATGCACTGTGGAACCAACCACAAGCTTAAGTTTTGGGGAAAACAACTTAAAAGGAATGATATTTTAATCGTTCCTTTTTTTTATTTAAGAAGCAGATAATTTAATTATCTGCTTCTTAGCATTCTTAGCATTCATAAATTCTTACGGATTTTTGTCAAACATCTGTTTAATACCGTCAACGGAACTTAGAATTCCTGTTGCTTCATAAGGCATATAAACAACCTTGTTGTTTGCACCGTTAGTAATAGCCGTCATTGTTTCAAGATACTTCATTGCAATTAAATATTGATCAGGTTTACCTTTATCTGCTAAAGCACCTATAATTCTAGAAATAGCTTCTTTTTCGGCATCAGCTTCAATAATACGAGCCTGAGCAATACCTTCAGCTCTTAATATTTCAGCCTGCTTTTCACCTTCAGCTTTATTAATAGCTGCCATTTTTTCACCTTCAGCAGTCAATATTGCAGACTTTTTAATACCTTCAGCCTCAAGAATTGTTGCACGTCTGTCTTGTTCCGCTTTCTTTTCTTTTTCCATTGCCTGTTGTATTGATGCCGGAGGTACGATATCTTGAAGTTCAACCCTGTTTACCTTAACACCCCATTTATCAGTTGCTTTATCAAGTATTTCTCTTAATTTGTCGTTTATAATATCACGAGAGACCAAAGTTTCATCTAAAGCCAATTGACCTACTAAGTTTCTTAAGTTTGTTTGAGTAAGTTTTTCAATAGCTTCAGGTAAATTTTCAATTGAATACAAAGCTTTTCTTGCATCAACAATTTGGAAATACAATAAAGCATTGATACTGATTGTTACGTTATCTTTTGTAATAACATTTTGACGAGGGAAATCATAAACTGTTTCTCTCAAATCTATTCTTGGCGAATAAGCTAATACGGAATATGTTCTGCCGTCAATAGATTTCTGCTTTTGTAATTTTAACATCGGTCTTGGGGTCTCTATAAAAGGCATAATTAAATGCGGACCCGGGGTTAAAGTCCTTGAATATTGACCTAAGTTTTGAATAATAACAGCTTCTTGCTGTTCAACTATTATTACTCCTTTTGCAATCAATATTAAAGCACATAATACAATAATTACTGCAAATATTATCATTGTTTTTTCCTCCTTACACTTTTTCTACATATAATATTAAGCTGTCATTTTTAACTATTTTAACGTCACAACCCTCCGAGATTTCATCCCCTTCTGTCCTTGCTTCCCATCTTTCATCATATATTGTTACCGCTCCCGACATTTTGTTTATAGGTTCTATACACTTTACGGTTTTTCCAATATATTGCGATGCAAAATCCGCTTTCGTATCTTTTTTTACTAATTTCATCAATAGCGGTTTTATGAATATTATTGATAAAATTGATAAAACTGCAAAAATTATTAAATATATTGAAAAATTTAATGATACAAATATTGAAATTATTGCAGTTATAAGACCGGCAAATGCAAAATTTATACAAAACATTGTCGGCATAAATATCTCTGTAACAATTGCCGCTATTGAAATTATTACAAAAATCATCCAAATATCCATCTTTTTTCTTTCTCCTTTATTGTTCTTCTATTGTAGTAGTGGTAAGTGCTTCTTTTGCTTGTTCTTTTAAAGTTTCTTTTAATTTTTCTTTATCTTTAAATAAATTTTTTAGTTTTTCGACAGTTTGTTTACCTTGTTTTATGTTTTCTTTTGTTTCTTCGTCTAATGAAGTTTCAACTGCCTCTTTAATTTTCTTTTTTGCCGTTTCTTTTGCTTTGGTTTTTATTTCTTCCTTATTCATACCTGATAATTCCTGCAATTCGGGAGGTATTACGGTATCTGACGGAATAGTTTTTAAGTAAGCTTCCGCTTTATCCATATCAGCTTGAAGCACAATCCATTTAAACGATTTTATTAAGGTTAACGGTTTTGCAACATCGCCTCTTACTACTACTTGGAATTTTGTCGCATTATTATCCGAAATCTCTTTACCTAATGACGGTATTTGGTCCATTTCAGGTTGAGTTACAACTTCCGTAAATAAGAAGAATAATTTTCCCATTACAAGACTCATTCCGGGAGTTGCTTTCATTAGGTTTATCGGATTCAATAACGCAACAGGTCCTAAAGAATCTGACACTTGAGAACCTAATCTGCCTCTTAATTTTATATCTATTGTATTTTTTAACAAATCGAAATTGCCAAAAATGTATGTAGCCATTATATTTCCGCTTGAGTCAATCGGATTTATATCACATGTTCCGTTATTAAAAGATAAATGACCTTTTAATGTATTATAATGACTTGTATCAAATGACAGCAATGAATTTAATACACTGCCTATTGTTGATTTAAAGAACTCATTTTCTCTGATATTTTCTGCCATGATAAGGTTTTCCAACTTGCCGAAAGGTCCTAATTGTCCGTCTTTCATTATGAAATCAACATTTCCTTTAAGTGATTTCATTTGTTCTTCATAAGTTGAACCTTTAAGTGATATATTTGTTGAAAAATCCATTTTTCCGGTCAATGTATCTTTCATATTTGCGGCATCAAGCAGTGTTTTTTCAACATCCAAGCCAGCTCCGTTTAATATTGCTTTTATTTCACTTGAAATTAAATTCATTGAAACATCGCCTTTTATCTTTCCTTTAAAGGCTGACGTCAATAAATTATTAACATAAAATACATTTTTCAATAATGATATTTTAGCCGTTGTATCATTTAAAACAATGTTGCCTGTTTTAATTTCCTTTATATTGATACTGCCGTCTTTAATTATTACTGGGATATCTGCAGCTTGAACGTTTGATGTTGATTTATTATTAGTTTTTGTTGATGAAGATGGTGATACATATTTCATCGCAGCATCAGATACTTTCATTAATTTATCAACATCTGTCAATTTAGATATAAGATTTAAATTTTTTATAACAAAATTTTGTGACGGAGTTAAATCTGCGTTAATTAAAACGTTATAGTCTGAGCCGTTGGCTATAATATTTTTAATATCTATATCAAGATTTTTACCTTCAAATTTTGCGGCAGCTTTTTCAATAGTTAAAATTAATTCCGGAATTGATATATCCCACAAATTAAATTCACCTCTTATTCTCGGAGCTGATAAATCGCCAAACACATACATATTGCCTTTTGCCTTTAGGGCTGAATTTGGAAATGCACTTATTTTCCCGCTTAATTCTTTTGGCATCTGTACTTTTATCAAATTAATGTTTGGATTTGAAGTATTTAATTTTGTAATAGTACCGTCTACTCCGATAACTTCTTCCAGATTAATTATCTGTTTATCGGGATTTTCAGGATCAGGTGATACTGTTTTTATAAATAAACCGGTATCTTTTATTTTCAGTCTGTCACCTTTAAAATCAATGACCGTTTGTAATGAAGTATTTTTATTTAATACATTATTTAAATCAATTGGAGTTATGTAATTATTTTGATTTGCTTCAATTGATGCAAAAAGTGTTTGTTTTTTCTTATCTCCGTCTACATTAACATTAAAGGGGATTGAACCTTTTGAGTTTATAAATACAGCTAAATCAGGTCCTAAAAATTGTTTTATATCGCTTGTTCTTACATCACCCTTTGCATCAAAATTAAATTTGGGATTTTTATTATAATCATTAATATAACCTGAAAACTTAATATCAGTTGCTCCGTTTATTCTTATTATTGCAGGGGCTATTGTTATATCTTTTTCTCCCAAATTTAATACAAATTTATCGCAAGAGGCACTTGCTCCGTTCATTGTAAGTTTAAAATCGGAATTATTTATATTCCCCGTTATATTTTTAAAGTTACTGTTGAATTCTGCAGAAAGAAGATTATTCAAGTAATTTATCTTATTTGCCTTATCTGTTAAAGACATATTATTAAGAGTTAATTTTATATTACCTTGAGCTTTTTTCAATTCTCCTTTTATATATGCCTCTAAATTAATAAACCCTGAATTTACGGCATAAGTTTTATTTATATCTGAGGGTAAGAACATTGTAAATACGTTTTCTAACGGCATTTTTTCCATATTTATGTTGATATCCGCTATGGATTTATCATCAATCGTACCCGATACTTTAAATATTGTTTTTGCAATTTCGACTGTTGTATCAATAAACTCAAGCATGCTGTTTTCAAGCGAAATTATTGAGTTTATCTTTGCTAAAATTATATTTTGCGCCGTATTTTTTATAACACAATCTTTTACGGTAATATTTCCCGATGAAGCCAGTTTTTTAAAATTAGTATTAAAAGCCGTATCAGCAATGAAATAACCCTCACCTCTAATAGGCATCAATTCATGTTTAATATGCAAAGAATCTAAAGTAGCCTTTACCAGCGCTAAAACGTTATCGGTATGTATTTGAGTTGAATTAACTTTTAAGTCCGCAAATGGATTTTTTCCGTATTTTAATTTCCCTGAAACAGAAAGTTTTTCTTCGGGGGTTATGAATAAATCGGAATCGATTTGAGCCTTTGTCCCTCTTGTTATTAAATGAAGCTTACTTTCGGGAAGCTGCATGCCTGCTAAATTAAGTGTAAAGTTATCTACGTTCAAATATCCTTTTGAAACAATCAATCCGTCTTTGTTTCTTATTTTGATTTTAGAATCGATATTAGTTTTCAAATCATAAGCTTTATACATAGAAACAGGATTAATAAAAGGTATTTCAACTCTTTGAGCGGCATCATCTTCTTCATCAAGCTTGCTTTGCTGAGGAATAAAAGTATTTATATCAATATTTGCGGTAATATTTTTTGTTTGATTAATATATAATTCCGCCAATGTTTTAAGCGAGAACGATTTACCGTTATTATACCCTAAAACAAGTTCATCACCGCATAATTTAAGGAAATCACCCGTTTTTAAATCATTAATAAAAGCAGCATAATTAGTTAATTTAACTGCAGGAACAATTATTTTAATCATCGACGGGTCTATTAACGGTTTTTCGGCGGTTTGAAGATTTTGTTCAATATTTTCATCCTGTTTATCCAAAATTTCTTCAAATGCACTTACAGCTTTAAATGCGTTCCCATCAACTATATCAACATTGACAACCGGATTTAAAATATCAGCCTTGGATACCTTTACGGTCAAGAATATAAGATGAGGCAAAGAAATTCTGCCGATAAAATTATCCGCAGCCAATAATTCCGAATCATCGGGAAGTTTTATTGTAATATTATCCAAACTGACCCCTGCTCCTAATAACGGAGTAACGGATATTTTCGGATTATTAAAGTCCAGTTTTAAATTTGTTTGTTCCTGAACTATCTTTTGCAAATCAGGCTTAAACTTATTTAAGTCAACGGCTCTTGGCAATACAAATAAAAATGCCAGATAAAGACCTAATATAATAACCAGTAATAAAATTCCCAGAATCTTAAAAAATTTCTTCATTTAAAAACCCTCATCTACCATGGAAATTATACTAATTATAAACCAAATCCAAAACAATAATATTAAACCTAAACTTATGTAAAGCAAAGAAAAAGCTCTCTTTATAAAGAGAGCTTTTTAAAATAGTTAACAAACTATATAATTTTTTAGTTTTTATCAGCTTTAACTTTGTTATATATCAGAGTTGCGGCTGTACCAATTGCCAAACCTGCGGCTGCAAGTCCTGCAATCCATTTTATTTTTGTACTTTTTGCTTTTTCAACAACACTCGGAAGTTTTTTTGATAAAGCATTATATTTATCAATAATTGATTGTTTAACAACCTTATATCCTTGGAAATCACCTTTATTTATTAAACCCTTTGCTTTAGCTGTTTTTAATTCTTCAGCTACATAGCTTACTTGATTTTTGAAAAAAGCATCAGTGCCTTGAGGAGCAATTTTTGCGTACGGTTTTAAAAGTGTACTTGCCTTTTTTATACCTATACCTGCTCCGACAGCCGCACCTGTTGCAACACCTATACCTTGACCAATTAATAAATTTTGATTTTCCATTATTATAAACTCCTTTTATTCTTCACAGCACTTTTGATAAATGACCTCAAACTATTAAATTGACAAATTTAAACTACTTGTTTACAAAAATTAACAATTAGCTCAAAATAAACATTTTACTTTTTATATGTTTATATTACTATGTTGTATGAGTTGTGAATCCGATAGGTTAGATTACTGAAAAAGCGGTAACTGCTTAGTCTTATTCAAGATGGGAAAACAATTCACGAGGTACAAGAAAAAAAGGAGAAAAAGATGCCGGTAGCATCAATGATTGAATTACTGGATGCAGGTGTACATTTCGGACACCAGACCCAAAGATGGAACCCAAAAATGAAACCCTATATTTACGGGGCAAGAAATGGGATTTATGTATTAGATTTAAGAAAAACTTCAGAAAAACTGGATGAAGCTTATGCCGCAGTTAGAGATTGCGCTGCAAGAGGCAAAAATGTTGTTTTTGTAGGTACAAAAAAACAAGCAGTGGATGTTGTTGCAGAAGAAGCAACGAGAGCCGGTGCATACTACGTTAACAGACGCTGGTTAGGCGGTATGCTTACTAATTTTGAAACCATTAGAGGAAGAGTTAATAAATTAAGAGAAATAGAAGAATTCTCTAATTCGGGTCAACTCGAAAAATTACCTAAAAAAGAAATTGCTCAAATGATGAGAAAGCTTTCAAAATTAACAAAAACTTTAGGCGGTATCAAAGAAATGAGAGGCATGCCTGATTTATTGGTAGTAATAGACCAAAAGAAAGAAGCTATTGCGATTGCGGAAGCTAATAAATTAAATATTCCCGTAATATGTTTAGCAGATACAAACGCAGATCCGGATGGTATTGACTATATTGTCCCCGGAAATGATGATGCAATAAGATCAATAAAATTAGTATGTGCAAAACTTGCTGATGCTATTTTGGAAGGCAAACAATTAAGAGAAAACAAAGCTAACCAAATGTCTAAAATTCAGTCTATAAATGCATCTGATGCAGGCGTATCAGAAACAGAAGAAGTTAAAGCTGAAACAGAAACTGTTGAAGTTCAACAAGATAATGTTGAAGCATAATTTGAAAGGATAATTAAAATGGAAATAACAGCTTCAATGGTCAAAGACCTTAGAGAAAAAACCGGCGCAGGGTTTATGGACTCCAAAAAAGCTCTTGAGCAATGCAATGGTGATATGGAAAAAGCAATGGAATTTTTAAGACAAAAAGGTATTGCTTCCGCTGAAAAGAAACAAAACCGTATTGCGGCTGAAGGTTTAGTTGCTACATATATTGAAAATGGAGTTGGTTCTATTGTAGAAGTTAACTGTGAAACTGACTTCGTTGCAAAAAATGATGATTTTAAAACATTTGTTAATAACATAGCTAAACATATAGCACTTAATAAGCCTTCCGATATGGATGCATTAAATGCTTCGGTTTGCTCTCAGTGCGGAATGAAGATTGAAGATGCTGTTAAAGATAAAATCGCTACTATCGGTGAAAAAATAAGCATCAGAAGATTTGAAATATTAACAGGTGATTTAGCAGCTTATGTTCATAACGGCAAAATCGGTGTTTTAATTTCCGCAACCGCTCAAGATGAAGTACTTTTAAAAGATATTGCTCTTCATATCGCTTCTTCTGCTCCTGAATTTGTTTCAAGAAAGGAAATTCCTCAATCCGTAATTGATGAAGAAACCAGAATTGAAATGGGCAAAGAAGATTTGGCGAAAAAACCCGAAAATATTCGTGCTAAAATCGTTGAAGGCAGAGTTAATAAACTTATGGCTCAAAAATGTTTGCTTGAACAACCATTTGTTAAAGATCCCAATCAAACTGTTGAACAACATTTGGGTGGCAAACTTCAAATCAATTCCTTTATTCGTTGGACTTTAGGTGAAGGGCTTGAAAAAAGACAAGACAATTTTGCCGAAGAAGTTATGAGCCAAATGGTTAAATAATTATTTGATATAATAAATAAAAAGAGGTACTTTATAGGTGCCTCTTTTTTTGTGATATAATCCTTTTATGATTATTTTTGTTTTACTTTCTTTTATAATTATTTTTTTGGTTTTTAGCCTGATATTTATAAAAAACAAATATTTTAAACTGAAAAATGATGTAAATAAAATATATTTGGCTCTAAAAAGAGTACGATATGGCGATATAAATGTAAGGGTTGAGAATTTAAATAATAAAGACCTTGAAAATATTACAAACAGACTTTTTGAAACTATGTATGACAGAGAAATGATGATTAAAGAATATCAATCCACTCTGTCAAACAAAAATATATCATTAGAGGGAATTATAAAACATGAAAAACAGCTTCAAATGTTTAAAGAAGAATTTGCTGCTACCTTAACTCATGATATGAAAGTTCCCGTTATTGCCGAACTAAATTCATTAAATTATTTGCTTGAAGGAAGATTTGGACCTTTAAACGATAAGCAAATTGAACTGATGAAATTAATGAAATCTTCAAATGAAGAGCTTAAAGAGCTGATAGAAAATATGCTTGAAACATACCGTTTAGAACAAAATTCTATCATTTTAAATAAAACAAAGACTTCTATTAATAATTTTATTGAAATATTGGCGGATGAGATGGAGCCGATTGCATTAAATACAGGTCATAAAATTATTTTAAACATATCAAAAACGGAAAATAAAGAGGGTTATTTTGATTCATTTCAGCTAAAACGGGTTTTAAAAAATATAATTCAAAATGCAATTACATTCAGTCCAGAAAATTCGGAAATAAAATTAATAACGGATTACAGTAATGATAAAATTACTTTTTCCGTAATAAATAAAGGAAGTACAATATCTTCAAATGATATAGAATTAATTTTCCAAAAATATTACTCATCAAATTCTAAATTTAAAAAAGCGGGAACGGGCTTAGGCCTATATCTCGCAGGTAAAATTATAGAAGCACACAACGGTTCAATACAAGTTGATTGTTCAAAAAAAGATTATACCAGCTTTATTATTGAAATTCCCAATTAAATATTTCCTGTTGAGCTGTTTCTGTCATCTTCAAATTGTTTAATATCAATATTTTCATCATCTGCTTGTTGCATAGACGCATATTTATAACCCGATGTATTAGTATCAATATCAATATTTACTTCAGTATCAATCATTTCGACATCGCTTGAAGCAAATTCTTTGATTTTTCCGTCAGTTAATTTAACCGAGACTTTATTAGTCATGATATTTAATCCGCAGACTCTGCCCACACCGTCTGATGTCATAACTCCCGAGCCAATCGGGACCATCTCTTTAGCAGTTTCTATATAATTTTTATATTCATAATTCAAACAGCACAACAATCTGCCGCAGGTACCTGAAATCTTACTCGGAGTAATCGGCATACTTTGGTCGTGAGCCAGTTTTATATTTATTGAATCAAACTGACGCTTAAATGTGCAACAGCAAAACGGTCTACCACATAACCCGTTTCCGCAGCATAAAGAAGTTTCATCCCTCACTCCTATATGTTTTAAATCTATCCGAACACGCTTAAATACTTTTGTTAAGTCTTTTAAGAGCTCTCTAAAATCCACTCTTTCAGGTGCTGTATAATAAAACGTTACTTTTCTTTTATCAAAAGTATATTTGCATTGAATTAAATTCATCTGAAGATTATGCTGTTTTATAAGTTCAAGGCAGTCTTTATAACCTCGAGCTTCCATTTCTTCTATTCCTTTATAAACTTCTAAATCTTCTTCAGTCATAACTCTGATAAAAGGGATTGAGGGTACTTTTTTTTGTTTTAATATACTTTCAACCTGAGAAGGCACCAGATATGCTTTTGCGACTTCCTCGCCTTTATCCGTTATAACTATCACCATATCCCCATGGTTTACCTTAACTCCTTCGGGAACATCCAACGGATATTGCTTATTTTTAACTAACTTTACTGCAAACATACCTTAATTTTAGCATAAATTTTTACATTTTGTTTCATTTTTTTTTAACTGCGCAATTTTATATTTAAATTTTACTTTATTTAATTATAAGTTTGGTTAAGGTAGGGGAATATTATGAATCCAAGATTAGTAAAATTTGCGGTAGAACTTCAAAATCCTGAAAAAATAGAAAAAGAATCTAAATCAATTAATTTTAAAAATAAATTTTTTAATTTATTAAAGCCGGTTAAAGTTACCGTTCCGATTAATAAAAATAATTAATCTTTTATAACGGATTATTTTCGAGCATTTTTAAAATTGCATAAAAAAAAGCCGTCTGACTAAGGCGGCTACTAGACTTTGGGGAGGGGAGGTTAGTCTTGGGTTTTATCCCTTGACATTATATTTATCGTATTTTTTTTTTAAAACTTTAGTTTTTTATTTAATTATTTTTCATAAAATGTAAAAAATCGCATCATTACTAGTTTTCAGAGCTTAACAAAATTTAACATATTGATTATGTAATCTTTAATTACTAACATGTACTTATGGAAAACAAAGAATTAAAATATAATATATGTTTTTATTTATATGTTTTATCAATGATAACAACATCGGCTTTTCTGTCTAATAATATTGACCCTGACTTTTGGGCAAGAATATTGCAGGGTGACGCTTTTTGGAAGTTAGGGCAAATATTTAAAACGGATATTTTTTCATATACTCCTACTCACGTTTGGCTTGACCATGAGTGGGGAGCAAGTGTTTTATTTTCTTTTATACTAAATCATTTCGGATATTGGGGGATATTTGGGGTAAGAATTATAATAGTATTTTTAATTTTCTATTTTACTTTCAAAACAGCAAAACTTGATATTGATAAAGATTTAAAATTCTTTGATATATATATATTTACTTTTGCATTAATTTCTCTGCCGACTCTATTAGGCTCTTGTTTAAGATGTCATTTTATAACCTTTTTATTTTTTACAATATTTTTATATCTGCTTGAAAGAGTCAGAAAAAAAGGAGAAAATAAACTTTTATTCATATTGCCCGCAATAATGCTGTTTTGGTCGAACGCCCATGGAGGCTGTGTGGCGGGGCTTGGAGTATTAGCAATATATTCACTTGGTGAGGCACTTAATAAAAAGCCTTTTAAAAAATATTTATTTACTCTCTTTGCGTGCTTTTTAGTTATGTTTATTAATCCTTACGGCATTGACTATGTTAAATTTATTTTTATGGCTTCAACTATGCCCCGCCCCAATATAACCGAATGGATAAGCCCGTTTTTAAGCCCAAGCGGTTTATTTACTTTGTTTAAAATATTGTATTCAATATTTTTTATTGTTCTGCTTTTTAAAATTAAAGATTATAAAAATGATTTTACAAAGTATATTCTGCTTTTTGTTTGTGCTTATTTATCTTATAAATACATAAAAAACACTCCGTTTTTTATAATAACTTCAATTATATTTTTGTATAAAGATATTTGTGCCGGATACAATAATTACTTTAATTTTATTTACAGACACATAAAAGAACCTGCACAAAAACAAAAAACGCAAGACTGTGTAAGAATAACAGAAAATATTCTTCCTTATGGACTTATGCCTTTACTTTTTGCCTATTCATTAATAACATTTTTTATGATTAAACCTGATTTGTATTATTTATATGAACAACCCGTAAAAGAGGTTGAGTTCTTAAAAATCAATGATTTAAGAGGCAGAGTTCTAGCACCTTTGGATTTAGGCAGCTATATAGCATATAAATTATTCCCGAATAACTTAATATATATGGATGGACGCTATGAAGAAGTTTATTTTGATAAAGAAAAAGAGCTTCTGGATAAGTTTTATAATGCACAAGAAGGCTGGGAAGAGATACTCAATGAACCCTATAAGCCCGATTATATTATAATTCCTGTTAACGCAGTGATAAATGACTATATTCCCGATAACTATAAAGCCGTTTATAAAACACAATGGAATAATTTATATTCAGTAAATGATAAATTGAAGGATAAATATATACATCCGTCCGAGGATAAAAACTATTACACTAAAAATGCATTCAAAAAAGGCTTTGAACTAAAGAAAGCGGATAAAAAAACTTTGTAGTAAAATAATTGTATGGAAATAAACACAAAAAGACCAGAACTGTTATTACCTGCGGGGAGCAGAGAAAAACTGGATTATGCCATTCACTACGGGGCAGACGCCGTTTATTTGGGGATGGTCGATTTCAGCCTCAGAGCCATGCGAAAAGGCGAAATTATAACAATTGACAACTTAAAAGATTGTATTGATTTAGCGCATTCTTTGGGCAAAAAAGTTTATTTAACTTTAAATATTTTTGCTTATGATAACGATATAAAAAGTATGATAGAGTGTTCAGAGCGTATTAATGACGCACAACCTGACGCTATATTATTTTCAGACTTTGGCGTATATAACATAATAAAAAAATACATGCCCAAAATACCTTTGCACGTTAGTACGCAGACTAATATATTAAACTCTGAAGCCGTTAAATTTTGGCGTGACCTCGGGGCGCAAAGGGTTGTTTTATCAAGAGATTTATCGCTTGAACAAATTGCCGAAATTAAAAAGACTGTTCCCGATATTGAATATGAAGTATTTGTCCACGGGGCGCAGTGCGTATCATTTTCAGGCCGCTGCTTAATAAGCGACTATATGACAAAAGGAGAACGAAAAGCAAATCACGGCAACTGTTCTCAATCTTGCCGCTGGAGTTATAAACTCGTTGAAGAAACAAGAGAGGGCGAATATTTTGATATAGAAGAAAACTCTCAAGGCACACATATCCTAAGCCCTAAAGACCTTGCTCTTATTAATTATCTGCCCGAACTTATAGATTTAGGTATTGATTCATTCAAAATAGAGGGCAGAACAAAGAGTTTATACTATGTATCCGCCGTAGCTAAAGCATACCGTAAAGCCATTGACGATTACCTTACAACAGGAAAAATCAATGAAGAAGAAAATTATAACGAGATTATAAAAATAGGTAACCGTGGCTACACAACAGGATTTTATCTTCATAAACCCGATTGTGAGGGTTACAGCTATGATATTTCAAAAGGCTTAGCAGGTGCTGACTGCTTATGCGTTTTCCTTGATAAAACAGATGATTTATATAAAGTTTTAACTAAGAATAAATTTCTATTGAATGATGAAATAGAAGTAATAACACCAACAGAGTGCTTTAAAGCTAAAGTTTTAAAAATTATTGACGTAAAAACAGGTGAAGAAAAACCTCTTTCAAATACAAATGATGAAAGCCTGTTAAAACTTTCGCAATCTCCAAAAGATTACAAATATGCACTGGCAAGAACTATCGGGGTTAAAAATTTAAGATGATTATAAAACCTGACTATAATGTAATATCACTTTTTGATATAAACTTTAAAGAATTAAAAACCAAAGGCATTAAAGCCGTACTGTTTGATTTGGATTCAACGGTAATGCCGTCTAAATCAGGTGAATATCCTATAAAAGTTATTGAACTTTTAAAAGAGTTAAAACAAAATTTTATTATCGCTATAATAAGTAATAACAAAAAAAAGGAATATATAGCAAAAGTACAGTCAATATCGGATTTTCCCGTAATAGGTGACGCAAATAAACCATCACCTAAAGTTATGAAAAAGTTTATAAAATCATTAAATATAGAACCGAATGAAACCGTTGTAATAGGTGACAGACCCTTAACCGATATACTGTCAGGAAAACTTTTAGGGGCAAAAACAATTCTTGTTGATTCTATTACACGAGATATTGAAAATAAACCGACTCGTTTTGTCAGATGGCTTGAACGTCTTGTTATAAGAAAATAGCTTGACGGCTAATGTATTTTATAAATATTGATTTTAAACTTCTTTTAAAGGAGTTATTTATGTTACAAGAATTAAATGAAAATAATTTTGATGAAAATGTAAAAGACGGAATAAAATTTATTGCATTTACCGCAAGTTGGTGCGGATTTTGCCAAAGACAAAAACCGATATTGAAAGAAATCGCCGATCAAAATATTTGGATTGGTGAAGTTGACCCTGATAAAAACCCCTCTTTAGTTTATAAATACGGAATTGAAGGATTCCCATCTTTTTTACTCTTTAAAAACGGAAATTTAATTGCCAAATTTTCCGGATATAAAAATAAGTATGACCTTTTAAATACTATTTTAAGCTACTTGCAATAAAAATAAATACTGGCATATTTAACAATTATGTAGTATATTCTTCTTTGAGGAATTATGATAAAAATTGCAATTACGGGGAATATCGCAAGCGGAAAGTCTCAGATTGAAAAGACTTTACTTTCACTCGGTTTTAAGGTTATTGATACCGACAAAGTTAATCATTTTATCCTTATGACAGATATAAGCGCCATAAAAGAAATAAAAGAAGTGTTTAAAAATGAAGACATCTTAGACGAAAATTCCAATATTTCCCGTGAAAAACTTGGCAGGCTTGTTTTCTCAAAAGGTGACAGAAAATTAAGGCTCGAAAGTATTCTTCATAAGCGCATATTTGAAAAAGTCAACAAGTTTCTCGAAGATAATAAAAATGAAAAAGTTGTTTTTGTGTCTATTCCGCTTTTATTTGAAACAGGACAGGAAAAAAATTTTGATAAAATCCTTTTTGTTTCGGCAGATAAAGACGTCAGATTAAAAAGGCTTATGGCTCGCAACAAATACAGTGAAAATTATGCCAAGACAAGAATTAATTCTCAAGCACCCGAAGAAGATAAAATCAAAAAAGCCGATTATGTTATATATAATAATTCTGATTTTATCAGCCTTAGAAAACAGATTGACTCTTTTCTTTTAAAAATTTCTAATCTATAATTTTCAAATTTTTAGATGTCAGTTTTAATATTGAACTTTTATAAAAATCGGTATTTATATTTAAATACTCTCCCAATACAAGTATAGAGAATAAGAAATCTCTTACTCGTTCAAGATTTTCATTATTATTTTGAATTGAATCCAAAAGGTCAATAAAATTGGTATAAATTTTATTAAAATACATATTTTGAGCTTCGGCTATATCAACTCTAAGTTGAATTTTGGAAGCACATTCAAACATCTTAAGAACCTTGGTAAGATTTTCCATTTCAAAATTTTTGCAAAATTTATAAACTGCTTTTTGGATTTCATTTGAAAAGACTTTATTTGTTTTGGCTTTATCAAGTTCAACTTTAAATAAACCAGCCTCTTCATTAATTTCTACTGCTTTTTGGATTAAATATTCATCCGTAATATCATCACAATTTTTAAATAACTCGTTAAAATTTGATGATAAAGTATATTGTGCGGAAAGTTTATATGCATCCGGCACCTTTATACCCAATGATATTAATTGTAATATTGAATTTTTTCCGTCACTATAAATGTCTTTATATGTATTTGCGAACTTAGAAATTTTATCTTTTATTGATGTTAAAAGAATCTTGCTTCTTCCCTCAATCGGAATATCTTTTAAAGTATAATATTCGTTACCGAAGATATTATCCAATAATCTTATAATTTCCGTGGTAGGTTTATTATTATAAGTATTAACAAGTTTTTTGGTAATTTCCATAATATTATCGGACTCATCAAACTTCTTAATTGCACAATGATATTCACCCTCTGAGAATTCAAGACAAGCAAAAAATAAATCATTTTTTTCAAGAGTAATTTTTGACTCTATTTCAATTCTGCCCGTTCTAAAAGAAGTTGAACCGTTTGAAGAGTGTTTATAATAATGTTTTTTTATGTTGTAACAATATATAGAAGATTCGGTATCATACTTTGTATAACCCGAAGATATTGCCCAAAGTGCAGCAATTTGTTTAACAGAAACACTTGAGGGTCTGACAAATCGTTCAAAAACTTCTCTGCCATTACCGAATATAGGAATATTACTTTTTGCCTCTGATAAAATTTTTAAAAATTCTTCTTCAATATTTTTATCGGTAAAATAAGACGCTAATTGAATTGCTCTTAGGGCATATTTCATAATTTGAGTGGTTTCAATCCCCGAAATTTCCGAGAAAAACCAGCCGCAGCTTGTATACATTAGCATAGCCTGACGCTGCATTTCCATTAATTTTAATGCACGGACTATGTCATATTGTTCAAGCGGACGAATTTGATTATTTGCAAAAAATTTGTTTATTGAAATCTTACTTCTGTCTAAAATAACATCAATATATTCATTTCTTGCTTTATAAACATCTTTAAAATAGTTAGAAGCGTTTTCTTCAAAAACCCTTATCAGCTCATCTCGGACATAATCAAGCGCATTTCTTAACGGTTTTCTCCATTTTTGATTCCATCCCACAGCACCGCCTGTTGAGCATCCGCAATCATCACACCATCTGCCGACCCCATGAGAACAGCTCCATGATGATACATCTTTTATATCAACTTCATATTTCGGTGGTTCCATTTCCAAGTAGTTAGCATAATTTGTTATTATGAAGCCCTCATCTTCAGTTTTGATTTTTAATATATATGCCAAAGCCATATCGCCAAATTTGGTATGGTGTCCGTAACTTTCACCGTCTGTTGCAATATTAACCAACTGATTGTAATCTCTTAAGTCCGACACACCCTCTTTTAATCTGGAAATAAATTTATTCCCGTCTTTTAAAAGTTCATCAAAAGCTACGGATTTAGAAATTGCTCCGTCATAAAAGAATAAGTCAATATATTTATTAGGGTCAGATTTAATATAGTATCTATAAGCTCTTGCAGGATCGATATTTCCCCAGCTGACATCACTAAAATTATCGTTGCTGTCAAGTTTTCTGACCGATTTTGCCTGATGAGGAGAAAGTACAGTGAATTTTATACCGCAATCAACAAGTGCTTCAAGTGTTGCATCGTCACAAGCCGTTTCGGCAAGCCACATTCCCTCCGGATTTCTGCCGAATCTGCGTTGAAAATCTTTTATTCCCCATATAATTTGTGTATATTTATCGTTTCTGTTTGCCAACGGCATTATAATATGGTTGTATACCTGTGCCATGGCATTACCATGTCCGTTATTCTTTTTTGCACTTTCGATATCAGCCTTGATTATCCTTGTATATGTATATGGACAATTATGTTCCAGCCACGATAATAAAGTAGGCCCGAAATTAAAACTTATATAGGAATAGTTATTAACTATATCCATTATTTTATTTTCTCTGGTGACAATTTTTGAAACGGAATTAGGAGTATAGCACTCGGCTGCTACACGTGCATTCCAATCATGAAAAGGGGCTGCACTATCTTGCACTTCTATTGTTTCAAGCCAAGGGTTTTCCCTTGGCGGTTGGTAAAAATGACCGTGTATCGCTAAATATACTTTTTTATCCTTCACAACTAACTCCTGATTTTTTTTATTATTTATTATTTTCCGTTTTCTTAGCAACCGATGTTACATCAAATGATGTTACATCAACCCAAGGATCTCCAAGTGCATTAGAAAATACTTTTCCCGTAATTTTTATCTTGTCACCTGCTTCAAGTTCCATATTCTTTTCAGCAATTTCTCTTCCGACAAAAATTTTCATCTCCGATAATGGTATTGTATTAGTTGAAACATCGGGGCGTCTTATTAATACTCCTATATATTTTGCAGGATCTTTATATGCCGGTTTATAATCCAAACCTAAAGATGTATATGCCACAAATTCCGCATTAAAACTTATATTTTTGTTTAGATATTTTTCGGGAAAATTGACAACATCCAAAGGTGAAACATTTATTACTTGAGAAGTACTGACTGCAGCTGGTTTTGTTTGCGCTGCCGTAACTGTATTATTATTTACAAAGCACATTCCCGTTATTGCAATTATACATAATAAAATTTTAAATATATTTTTCATCTATAACCTCGATTATCTGACATATAGATATTCTAGCATATTTTTAAGAAAAAATATTATATCCTGAAAGGTAAAAATCAGAACATAAAAAAGTGTAGATTGAAACAGTTCTGGGCGAACTATTTAATAATACTTTTTCGCAACCCCGAAAGAAAGTGTTCGCTCGTTTCAATCTACATTATTACTATAACTGATTTTTAATTTTATTACACTCTACCCGAGGATAGTTTTTTTTAGCATTTTATACTACGTACAAAGTAAGACAGCAGTATTACTTAATCTTGTAAAACCTTGTCACATATAATATTGCCCATTTTATCGGTTCCGACGGTAACCATGCCTGTTTGAGCAATATCATTAGTTCTGAAACCTGCTTTAAGAGTTTTACGTACCGCATCAACTATACAATCATGTTCAAAGTTAAGATTAAAAGAGTATTTAAGTATCATTGCAGCAGAAAGAATTGTCGCAATGGGATTGACAATATTTTTACCTTTAAGATCAGGCGCACTGCCATGGATTGGTTCATACATTGCAGGTTTTGAATCCGATAAAGAAGCACTCGGCAATAAACCTAACGACCCTGACAACACAGATGCTTCATCAGACAATATGTCACCGAATATATTTCCCGTTAATATAACGTCAAACTGTTTAGGATTTTTAATTAACTGCATAGCGGCATTATCAACATACATATTTGTCAGTTCGACCTCTGGATATTCTTTTGAAACCATAGCAACCGTTTCACGCCACAATCTTGATACATCAAGGACATTAGCTTTATCAACGGAACAAAGTTTTTTATTACGTGCCATTGCCACTTTAAATGCGACATGTGCGATTCTTATTATTTCGCTTTCATAATAGCACATATTATTAAATGCATATTTTTCGGAGTTTCTAACTTCTATTCCTTTTGGAGTGCCAAAATATACATCTCCAGTTAATTCCCTTATTATCATTATATCGGTTCCGGATACAATATTTTCTTTTAGCGGAGATAGTGAAGTTAATTCGGGATATACAACCGCAGGTCTTAAGTTTGCAAATAAATTAAGTTCTTTTCTTATCCCTAAAAGAGCTCTTTCAGGCCTTAGCTCCGGCGGTAAACTATCATATTTCCAATCCCCGACTGCGCCTAACAGTACGGCATCTGATTGCTTTGCTATATTTAATGTTTCATCGGGAAGCGGAGTTTTATACTTATCATAAGCACATCCGCCTATTAGTGCAGGTTCAAAATTAAAATTTATTGAGTATTTCTCTCCGACTGTTTTTAATACTTTTACCGCTTCATCAGTGACTTCTTTTCCTGTTCCGTCACCTGCTAATACCGATATATTATAACTTTTCATACTATTTAGCCTTTTTCCGTTTCATTATTAGTAATTCCGCTATCTGAGCCCATGCTTCTCCATAACAGGCTCTATAATATTCCACAAACGAATTTGTATAAAATTCATTTTTTCTTTTATTATGAGATTTACCCTCAAGATGAATAATTTTTGATTCGGGTACAAAATATATTTCATATCCCGCACGTTTAATTCTGACTTCTAGTTCGGTTTCTTCAAAATACATAAAAAATTTATCTGAAAACCCGCCTAATTCTTCCGTTAAAGATTTCCTCAACATTAAATCAGCACCCGTAATATGATTTACCGTCTGAATTTTGGTTCTGTCTGTTTTCTTTTCATATTGTTTTATTTTTTTATATTCATTCCAATAGAAAAATTTTAACGGAGTTTTTCTCAATATCAATGATTTTATATCATCGCCATACCCAAAAGAATGAATATATTCCATTTTTGCATTATATAAATTTCCGCCGCAAGCCCCGCAAATCTTATTTTGTTCCATAAAATCATATAATATTTTTATTGCATTATTTACCAAAACAGTATCAGGATTTAAACAAAATAAGTATTTACCTTTTGCAATTTTAAAACCCTCATTGTTTGCCTTGCCGAAACCCAAATTTTCTTCGTTTTCTATTATCTTCACATCCGAAAATTTTTCTTTTATCAGTTGAAGCGAATTATCTGTTGATTTATTATCGGAAACTATTATTTCAAAATCAATTCCTTTTGTCTTTTCGTATATAGAATTAATACAATCAACCAAAAGTTTGCCGGTATTATAATTAACTATTATTACTGATACATCCATAAAATTTACCTCTTAATAATAATATTAAAAATATAAACAAAAAAAAAGAGCCGCTTTAATCGGGCTCTTTTTTTATTTAAAATTTTTAAATTTCTATGAAGAAAAAGTCATAAGAGCTCTGACTGAACGTGCTGTATTTCTGACATCTTCTTCAGAGTGCATTTTAATTGTATCATCCAAGATTTTAATAGCTTCTGTTTTGTCTTTTAAAGCTAAAAGTTCATTAATTGAAGCCATTGCAACTCTGGCACTTAAATCATTTATACCTTTTCCTTTTGAAATAAGAACAACTCTTAAAGATTCATGGGTATTTTTTCTTATAAGTGTTTGAGCAGTCAATTCTCTAATTTCATCATCGGATGAATTTGTTCCGAATTCTGTCAATAAATTAATTGCAGCTTCAGAATCCTTATGTTCACCTAAAGTTCTTATTATTTGTTTAATTTTTTCGTTATTATCCATTACGCACTCCCTATTTTATTCTGCCGCTTGTTCGGGTGTTAAATCTTCCCACATTCCGCGAAGTTCATCCACCGATTTATTTGATAATTGTTTTACACTATATTGTCTGTCAGGGAATAATCTGTTCTTTATCCCTTCCATATCTATTGTTATTTCGGTATTTCCTAATTTTTCCATCTTGTCCATAACATCAGATGTTACTTTTTTACCGAAAGATATTATTGCATTAATTCTTGACTTAAACGCTTCATTAAAATTATTTATACCGCTAACTACCGCACTTGCAAACATTTTGCTTTTTTGTGATATTAAGTTTGTAGCTTTATTTGAGCTTTCGAATACATCCGCTTGTATTACATTACCTTTGAAACTAACTCCAAACGGATTTGTACTAAATTTATTGGTGTTAGTATTTTTGATATTTTGTTTGTTTTGTACTGATTTGGTTGTGTGCAGACTTAATTTTCCAATCTCCATAATAGTCCTTTCTCTTTTTACCTCCCTCGTGCGTACATTAAGGTTATCATATTTGCGGTTTTTGAATATCATTCTTTTGGTGTAAATAATAATAAAAGTTTTTAAAAAAATTTAAATAATCTCATCCTTTTAACGGAGTGAATTTTTAATATTTTTGTAACGAAATGTTTCGATATTTTCTCTATTTATTAAAGATATCTAAAGGATATGCCGATATAGATAATATCAAAATAAAAAAGGGTAAATATGAACGAATTAAATCAAAACTTAGCCGAAAATCTTGGAGTGTTCTTTACGGATTTAAGAGAAGAAGTTATTAAGGGATTGCAAGAATATATGAAAATTGCACGTAGTGCATAACAATCTGTATAATTCACTCTGCATTCTTTATTTTTAATCTTTCAAATACGGATTCGATAATTTTTCATGTTTAACGGTAGTAGTCGGACCATGACCGGGATATACTTGTGTATCGTCGGGCAGATTCAATATTTTTGTTTTTATTGAAGTTATAAGGGTATTATAATCGCCGTCATAAAAATCAGTTCTGCCTATTGATGAGAAAAATAAAGCATCACCGCAGAATAATTTTCCGTCGGTATAATAAGAAAGACTACCTGCTGAGTGCCCCGGAGTATGGAATATTTCTATTTTGTTATTGCCGATATAAAGTTGTGTATCTTCATCTATAAACTCATCAGGCGTAAATATTTCACTATCACTATCCAGATTGAAATAGTTCATTTCTTCTTTTAATTTTTTAAGATGCGGCATATCATTTTTATGCATATATATAGGGATATCGGAATAATTTTTTTTAAGTTCGCTTTCACCTAAAACATGGTCAAAATGCCCATGAGTATTTAATATAAATTTTATTTTGTAACCGTCTTTATCCAGCGCTTGTTTTATAAGTTCAAAGTCACCGCCGACATCAATAATTACGGCTTCTTTTGAAATATTATCTTTTAAAATATAAGTATTAACGTCCAAAGGACCTGTCAGACGAACTTCTACATCCATTTAAGTCTCCTTTATATAAGAAGAGTATACCATATTCAAAAATATTATGATATTTTAGAAATATGAATACATTCAGCGAGAAAATAGCTCAGAAAAAAGCTGACGAAATAAAAAAAATTTTGGCATCAAAACAAGCTGCTTTTGATGTTGCTCAATACTCTTATTGGAGAGCAAGGACACCCGATTATCAGGTAATATATTATACAAGCGGGAAAGTGCTTATACAGGGCAAAAATATAGATAGTTTATTAACGGAATTAGAATTGACAAAAGAATCACTACAAACATTATCGGATGAAAAATATATAGGTACGGATGAATCAGGCAAAGGCGATTTTTTCGGCCCGCTTGTTGTTGCGGGAGTTCAGGTAAATAATGAAAATAAAAATTTCTTATCTGAAATAGGGGTTAAAGACAGCAAAAAACTTGATGATAAAAAAATTTTAGTGCTTGCAAATAAAATAAAAGCCAATTGTGTGCATTCGGTTGTAGTTATAACTCCCGTTAAATATAACGAATTGTATTCAAAATTTAATAATCTGAATAAGCTGTTGGCGTGGGCTCATTCAAGGGCAATAGAAAATATTCTCGAAAAATCACCGTGCAATTATGCATTGGCTGATAAGTTCGGAGATGAAAGTTTAATAAAAAATGCCCTGATGTCAAAAGGGAAAAATATAATTTTGAATCAAATGGTAAGAGCAGAAGCCGATATTGCAGTTGCAGCCGCATCAATCTTAGCGAGGGCTGAATTTGTAAAAAGAATGCAGGAAATGGAAAATAAGTTTGAGCTTAATTTTTCAAAGGGAGTTTCGCCTCAAGTAATTTCTCAGGCAAAAAGTTTTATTCAAAAATACTCATTCGACAGATTAAAAGAAATAGCTAAAATGCATTTTAAAACGGTAAAAGAATTAACTCCCTAATATATTTGAGTAATAATACTTTAAATTGTTTTGCTTGCTGCATATATATCTTTTAGAGATATTAATAAAAATTAAAAATACATCGAAACATAGTTAATGTATGTATTACACTATATTGTATATTATTATTACATAATTATTTTTTAAAAAAAGTGAAAATATTTGAAAATAGGTGTATAATAAAATTATACATGCCTTTTTATTAATAAGATTATAATTTTTGGTTAGAGGATAGTTAAAAATAGGCATGTAGTATAGCAAAAAATAACATACATTATCATGCATAAGCAAGAAAGGAAAATTACAATGAACACTTGGAACGAATCTGAACACCCAGCGGATTTTGCGTAGGCTGATTGAACGAAGTGAAAGAATGCCGAAGTATCGCCGAAATAGTGAGCGAAAGTTTTATATAAATAAAACGTAGCGAACGACTTGAAGGCGTGAAGCAATAATCCAAGACAGAGATGATGAAGGCAAGTTTACATTTAAAAATGGAGGAACATCTTCAGTCGCTTCAAACGGCAATTCTTTAAGCAGAGAAGATATTCTATATCCAACGATGAAAAAAGATAAAAAACTAAATATAGATATTAATAACATTGGTCTCGGTAATCACAGTAAAGAAAATTTATCAAGAGAAGACATTCTATATCCGACAATGAAAAACAAAAAAGACGAAGGAATATTAACCGGCGGAGCTGCAAGTATTAATCCTGAAAATTTAAATTATAATAATATAAAAAATATGG
>CANQLG010000024.1 GCA_947624645.1 Candidatus Gastranaerophilales bacterium | reverse complement strand
ACCTCGCAGCCTTTAATGCCTGTAACACCGATACCGAAGGCAAGTGAAATTGAAAAAGCGATAACAAGAGTAAATGTAGATGGAACAACAAATATAAAAGGCGTATATAAAAATAGAGACGGACTTGTAATAATAAAATATAATGAAGTAGAAAATGAAGATTGGGAAAAGATAGGATTCCCAAAATACTCAATATCAAGTGGTATAGAGGCACACGGATTTTCGTCAAGGAGAGGCAAAATACAATCAATTGAGGATGTAAATACAGGAAATATAAAGTTTTTTGCGCATGGATTAGATTATTCAAACCAGCTGGCAAAGTTTGACGCATTTGCGCTTCCGGATTCAGATGCATTATTATCGGTAAGTTATACGGAGCGACCTGAGAGTAAATACAGATTTTTTAGGACTCAGGGAGTATTATTAACAACCCCGACAAAATATATGCATGGTGGCGGAGAAACAGATTCCGGTTCAGGCTGCGGGAAGAATATAGATGAATTTAAACGTAATTATATATTTGGCGGACGTAGAGAAAGTGACCGAAAATATATATCTGAACTAATAAAAGATACACTTGGAATGACGAATGATGAGTATATTCAATTTGTAAAGGATAATGCGGATAAACCGTTTACGTCGATAGAACCTGAGGATGTAAGGAATAAAATAATACAGGCATTTTCTGCGATAAATTCAAATACAAGGCGCGGGAACAGAGCGTATAACGAAATGTATATAACAAATCCCGAGGTAATGGGAGTATTTGCGTACAGTGAAAATGATAAAGTCGGAGATGTAATAGATTTTGTCGATAAACAAGAAGACTTTTTAAAAGAATATGCTATTAAAAAAGATATGCCGTTTATAGTATTTGGTGATTAATATTTATATCTTACAGGCTAATTCAAATTTTGTTCTTCTTTGATACTTTATTTTAAGAGGAGAACAAAATGCAGACTGTTATTTTTTATGACGTAAAAGGTTATGAACGTAAGTTTTTTGAACAGGCTTTAATAGATAAAATTAATATGGAGTTTAATGAAGATGAGCTTTTGCCTGAATCAGAGCTTACAAACAGGGAAGAAAATGCACAAATAATATCTGTTTTTACTGCCTCAAGATTGACAAAAGAAACTTTGATAAAATTTAAAGATTTAAAACTTATATTAACTCGTTCTGTCGGTTATAGTCATATTGATACGGACTATTGCAAAGAAAAAGGTATAACAGTTGCAAATACTCCACACTATGGTGACTATACCGTTGCAGAATTTACTTTCGGAATATTACTAAATTTAATTCGCAGAATTTGCTACGGGGCTAACGAATTAAAATTGGGTGATATGTACCCCGAAACTTTTGGCATGGAACTTTTTGATAAAACGATAGGAATAATAGGCACAGGTTCTATCGGCTCAAAATCCATAAAAATTGCTAAAGGATTTTCGATGAACGTAATTTGTCATGATGTATATCCGAATAAAGAAATACAAGAAACTTATAATGTAAAATATGCTGATATTGATACATTATGCAAGTTATCGGATATAATTCTTTTACACACTCCGTTAACTTCTAACAGTTATCATTTAATAGATGAAGCAAAAATTGCCCTAATGAAAGAAGAAGCAATAATAGTAAATACCGCACGAGGAGAACTTATTGATACTGAAGCTTTATATAATGCATTATTGGATAAACGAATAAGGGGAGCGGCTTTAGATGTGTTGGAATTTGAAGATACCATATCAAATAAACGCCCCGGAGAAAATCTTAATCTAAAAAATCTCAGAACTTCCTTAATTAACGGTAAATTATTAAATCTTGATAATGTTATTGTTACACCCCACATTGCTTACGATACAAAAGAAGCAGTAAATAGGATAATGAATATGACTTTGGATAATTTAAACCGCTTTATAAATTTTGAACCTGTTGAAAATCAGGTATAAAAACGCAAAAAAAATGCAAGTTTTAAGTAAGATTTAAGAACTTGCAATATTTACACTAGCCGAAACATTAATAACAGGATAATTATACAACAAGAAAACAGATTCGTAAAGTATACACAAGTATAATAGTCTGAATTTCTTTAATATTTATTTACAATAAATAAATATCATTTTGTAATATAATTGAAAAAAATAAATAAAAGTGAGGATGGAAAATGAGAAAACCCGTAATTGGAGTATTAGGCGCAACAGGCGTAGTAGGCAGAAACATTTTAAAAATATTGGAAGAAAATAACGTTATATATGAGGATATAAAATTCCTTGCAAGTAAAAAAAGTGCGGGTAAAAAAATACAATTTAAGGGAAAAGATTATACGGTTATAGAAGCAACTCCCGAGGCTTTTGTTGGGATAAATATAGTTTTAGCTTCTGCAGGCGGTTCAACAAGTTTGGCTTTAGCAAAAGAAGCAGTTAAACGAGGTGCAGTATACATTGATAACTCAAGTGCATTCAGGATGGAAAAAGATGTTCCGCTTGTAATTGTCGGTGTAAATGATGAGGATATAAGAACTCATAAAGGTATAATAGCAAATCCAAATTGTTCAACATCTCAATTGATGTTGGTTTTAAAACCATTACATGACTATGCGGGCATTAAAAGAATGGTTATAAGTACGTATCAGTCGGTATCAGGAGCAGGACTAGCCGCAATAAATGAACTTAAAGAAAATACAATTGCAGTCAATGAAGGTAAAACATTTGAAAATAAAGTATTTAAAAAGCCGATAGCATATAACTGTATACCTCAAATAGATGTATTTTGCGACAACGGCTATACAAAAGAAGAAATGAAAGTAACAAATGAAACAAGAAAAATTCTTCACTTAAACCCCAATACACCTATATCTTGCACGGCAGTCAGAGTTCCTGTATTTATAGGTCACTCGGAAGCTGTTACGGTTGAATTTGAAAAAGAAATTACGGCGGAAAAAACAAGAGAAATTTTAGAAAACGCTTGGGGTGTTAAGGTTATTGATGACCCCGCAAATTATGAATTTCCTACGGCAGTTATGGCTGCAAATACAAACCCTGTGTATGTCGGCAGGATAAGAAAAGATATTGCTTTTGATAACGCAATTACGTTTTGGTGTGTAGCAGATAACCTTAGAATAGGTGCGGCATTAAATACCGTAAGAATAGCCGAAAAGGTTATTGAAATGCAGGTATTTTAGGGAGGTTTTATTATGAGATATGATTTTGGCGATGTAATTACTGCAATGATAACACCTTTTAATGAGGATTTAAGTATTGACTATCCTGCATTGGAAAAACTTGTTAATCATTTGTTAAATACAGGCTCTGATGCAATATTGGTTGCAGGAACGACAGGGGAAACTCCTACTTTGTCGCATGAAGAAGAATATGAGATTTTTAAATTCGTTAAAAAAGTTGTGAACGGCAGAGTAAAACTTATAATGGGTGCAGGCTCCAACTCAACCGAAACAGCTGTTAATTCGTCAATAAAAGCAAAAGAACTCGGAGCTGATGCTATATTAACGGTTGTTCCGTATTATAACAAACCTTCTCAAAAGGGAATGTATGAGCATTTTAGTGCTATTGCAAAATCGGTTGATTTACCGATAATATTGTATAATATTCCCGGAAGAACGGGCGTAAATATGCAGCCCGTTACAATTGCAAAACTTGCGAAAGAATTTAAAAATATAGTTGCCGTTAAACAAAGTAATTCGGATTTAGACTTAATCAGTGATATAAAATCAATGTGTCCGGATGATTTTGCAGTGTATTCGGGTGATGACAGCCTTACATTGCCTATGATGTCACTTGGCGCATCAGGCGTAATAAGTGTCGCTTCACATATTGCAGGTAAAGACCTTAAAGACATGGTATCTGCATTCAAGTCAGGCAATAATAAAGAAGCACTTAAAAAACATATTTACTTATATCCGTTATTCAGAAAACTATTTATGGCACCGAATCCGGTACCTGTTAAAGCAGCACTTGCTCATTTCGGACTGATAAAGGAATATGTAAGAAAACCTCTTGTAACGCTTGACGAGGAAGAGAAAAAGGAACTATATACTGTATTAAATAATTATTCTATATAATTATATACACTTAAATACAGGGAAGTGGAAAAGTAAAATATTTATAATACTCCTAAAAAGCATTTAGTCCTATTAAGCTTTAATTTATACATTTACAACCTCTGAAATATTATAATTTAATATAAAAGAATGATACAAAAATATAAATAATATAATAGAATTTAGGAAAAGGAGAGGTTATGACTGATATATTAAGCTTATATAACATATTTATGTTTACTGCTATTTTTTCAACCGTGCTATATATAATAAAAATGGTAGTGTTCTTAATAGCAGGCGGTGATGTTGAGGTAGACTCAAATTTTGATGCAATAACAGAAACGGATGTATCATTTAATTTTGTTTCTTTTCAGTCAATATTAGCTTTTTTTATGGGTTTTGGCTGGAGCGGGCTTGCTTGTGCCGTTCAATTTCAAACTTCATATAAAGTTGCTTTTATAATAGGAATTGTTGTTGGATTCCTTTTTATGTATTTATCCGCATATCTTATGTTTAGTATCAAAAAATTAAATAAAAAAGTTATATGTGATTATACAACATTAACCGGAAAAGAAGGCAAAGCTTATATAAATATTTCTGCAAAAAAAGAAGGCCAGATTGAAATTGATTTTAACGGCAGACTATCAATATTAGAAGCTGTAAATAGTGATGATGAACTAATAGAAGCGTTTTGCCCCGTTAAGGTTATTAAGGTTGAAAATAATAAAATATATGTAACTAAGAAAATATAATTTAAAGGAGAGGAAAAATGTATTTAAATCCAATGTTTATGGTATCTTTTGGAATACCGGCATTAATCTTTTTGGCTATATTGATATTTATAGCTAATCAGTATAAAAGATGTCCGTCAAACAAAATTATAGTAGTATATGGTAAGACACAAGGAAACACTACCGCAAAATGTGTACATGGCGGGGGTACTTTTGTTATTCCGTTAATACAAGACTACGGAGTGTTATCATTAGAACCGATGACAACGGATATTGATTTAAGAGGTGCATTATCAAAGGGAAATATCAGAGTTGCCGTACCTGCAACATTTACTTTTGGTATTTCCACAAAAGAAAATATAATGATAAATGCGGCAGAACGTCTATTGGGCTTGAGTAAACAAGATATTATAACTCAAGCAAGCGATATTATCTTAGGTCAATTACGTCTTTCTATCGCAACATTAACAATTGAAGAAATTAATCAGGACAGAGAAAAATTTCTTGAACAAATTAACGGTAACGTAAATACAGAGTTAAATAAAATCGGATTGGAAATCATAAACGTAAACATTAAAGATATAACCGATGAATCGGGATATATTGATGCAATAGGAAAAAAGGCAGCAGCAGAAGCTATAAACAAAGCAAAAGTAGAGGTAGCTCAACAGGAAAAGCTGGGTGCCGTAGGTGAAGCAGAAGCTAATAAAGAAAAAGAAGTACAAGTAGCTGAACAAACGGCTCAAACATTAATAGGTAAAACAAATGCAGAGAAAGAACAACGTGTTCAAACCGCAAATATTAATTCAACAGCCGTTATAGGTGAAGCAGAAGCTAACAAGATAAAAGAAGTACAAGTTGCAGAGCAAATTGCACAAACTCAAATAGGGAAAACAAACGCACAAAAAGACCAGCGTATTAAAACGGCAATGTTGGAAGCTGAAGCCGTCGAAGGTGAAAACAAAGCGAAAGCTGAAATAGCTGATTATAATGCAACTCTTGCCGTCAAACAGGCTGAAGCATTAAAGCTGGGTGAAGTTGCAAAGGCAAATGCACAACGTGATGTTTTAATGGCTCAAAAAGAACAGGAAGAAGCTAAATTAAAGAAAGAAGAACTGGCAAGACAAGAAGTAGAAAAATTAAAAATTCAGGTTGAAGCTGATGCGGAAGCTGAAAGACAAAGAAGAATTGCTCTCGGTGAAGCTGATGCTATAAGAGCCAGATATTTTGCGGAAGCTGAGGGTGTGAAAGCAGTGCTTGAAGCTAAGGCTAAAGGGTATGAAGAACTCGTTAAAATTTCTAACAATAAACCTGAAATTGCCACAAGCTTCTTAATGATTGAAAAAATTGAAAGTATTGTTGCACAACAGGTTGAAGCAATTAAAAATATTAAATTTGATAAAATCACTGTATGGGATGGTGGAACCGGTTCTGATAAAGGTTCTACAACCGCAAATTTTATGCGTGATTTAATTAAGGCATTGCCTGCAATGCATGATTTAGCTAATCAGGCAGGAATTGAACTCCCGCAAATATTAGGAAAAGTCGGTGCAGAAAACAAAGATGAAGAAAATCCGCCGGCTAATGATAAAGAATAATTTTTGTTTTTAATATTTAAAAGACAGTATTTAAACAAATACTGTCTTTTTTATTTAACTAAATTAAATATTTCGTTGCAGATAGAGAATATCTCTTTAGCCTGATTAAAGTTAATCATATTAGCTCCGTCGCAAAGAGCACTATCGGGGTTAGGATGAACTTCAAAGAAAAGACCGTTAACTCCTGCCGCTGTCGCTGCTTTTGCAAGAACCGGAACAAATTTTCTTTCTCCTGAAGAACTGTCCCCGCAGCCCCCAGGGAGCTGAACAGAATGTGTAGCATCAAATATAACGGGGTATCCCATCTCTTGAATAATAGGAATAGCTCTCATATCAGATACCAAATTGTTATACCCGAATGTAACGCCTCTATCCGTTATGGTTATTTTGTCATTTCCTGATTCAATTACTTTATTGGCAATAGATTTCATTTGTTGAGGAGCCAAAAACTGACCTTTTTTAATGTTTATTATTTTACCAGTTTTAGCTGCAGCAACAAGTAAATCCGTCTGTCTGCATAAAAATGCCGGAATTTGTATAATATCAGCAACTTCTGCTGCAATTTCGGCTTCTTGCGGGTTATGGATATCGGTAACAATAGGAACGTTAAATTCTTTTTTTACTTCACTTAACAGTTCAAGTCCTTTTTCAATACCTAAACCACGGTACGAATGAATGGAACTTCTGTTTGCTTTATCGTAAGAAGCTTTAAAAACGTAATTAATCCCAAGCTGAGCGGTTAAATTTTTTAAATATTCTGCAGTTTTGAAAAGAATCTCTTTTGATTCAACAGCACAAGGACCTGCAAGTATGGTTAATTTATCAGCACCTATCTCAAACCTGTTTAATTTAATTTTATTAACCATTTTTTCACCCCGCTTGTAACAATGTTATTTTAACGGAAAAAATCTTTTTAAACAACTTAAATAATCATTTTTAGTTTATAAAATTTAAGGCAGGTTTTAATCGCCTGCCTTAATATTATTAATTTAATTATGACCATGACAATAATGATGGCAGTGTTTGCTGTCGTGACTTTCTCCGCCGCAAGAGTTTACACCTGCATTAAGAGAATCGGATAAATATTTTTCAATTATTTCTCTGATAGGTAATTCAGGACATCCTACAATTACTTCTACACCATTTTGAGCAAATGACATTATAGGACCTGCCCCCATTCCGCCTGCTAAGACTTTACTTACACCTTGTTCAGCTATCCACCCCGTACTTTTACAAGAAACACCGCCTTCGGGAATTTTTTCTTCTATATTCAGTATTTCTTTTGTATCAGGGTTAATTTCGGCAAATGTAAATGAATCACAATGACCGAAATGCCCGCATAATTTGCCTTCACTTGTCGGAATACAAATTTTCATATTAATTTATCTCCTTTTAGTTTATTATTATAAAACTTTTATTAAAAAGCTTACTATGCACATTATAGCATACAAAATTTTTTAAATAATTTGCTTGCAGTAATTTACAAAATAAAAAATTAATAATAATAAACTCCTCAGGTAAGACTCGAACTTACAACCCTTCGGTTAACAGCCGAATGCTCTGCCATTGAGCTACTGAGGAATAATATTTATATATTATCATTTAATTTAATATTGTAAATAGTTAATTTTTAAGTATATAATTATAAAAGAACGGAGAATAAAATGTTATTAGGTGTAAATATTGATCATGTTGCTACATTAAGAAATGCAAGAGGAGAAGAATCTCCAAATATCATCGAAGCAGCTAAAATATGTATTGAATCGGGAGCAAACGGTATAACCGCACATCTAAGAGAAGATAGACGTCATATTAGTGATGTGGATATTTTTGCATTAAAAGCTGAAGGATTCAGATTAAATATGGAGATGGCTGCAACTTATGAAATGAAAAAAATTGCACTCGAATTATTACCCGATTGTTGTTGCATAGTTCCTGAAAATAGGCAGGAAATAACAACGGAAGGCGGACTTAATGTTGCATCAAATATTGAAAATATGAGAAATTTTGTTGAACCCTTAATTGATGCAGGAATTAATGTAAGCTTATTTATTGATCCTGATAAAGCCCAAGTTAGTGCCGCGGCAGATATAGGTGTTAAATATATTGAACTTCACACAGGGGCATACTCAAGAGCGTTTGGTACAAACAATGAAAATAGCGAATTTAATAAATTAAAACAAGCGTCATCTTTGGCTCACTTATTAGATTTAAATGTCAATGCAGGCCATGGGCTAAATTATCAAAATGTTAAAAGAATGCTTGAAATTCAGGGTATTAATGAACTGAATATCGGTCACAGTATTATTTCAAGAGCTTTATTTACAGGGCTTGACAATGCTGTTAAAGAAATGCTAAATTTAGTTAATAAAAATTAATATTTCTTGCAAAAAAGACAAAAAATTATATTTACCTGTTTTAAATATTTAGAAGAAAAGTGGGGTATATATGTCTAATATATTCGATGGAATTCAACAAAATTTTAATACACCAACAGTTAATATGCAGCCCAGTCAACAAGTTGCTTCAAACCCTGTTGTCAAGGTCGAAGATTCTATTCCTTCATCAGCAGTTAAAAGTGACACATTAGAAATTTCAAATAATAAACCTGAAAAGAAAGAAAAAAAAGGAATAATTCGTTCATTTAAAGGATTTATTGCCGGTATTAAAAAATTCTTTGCAACTTCAGGTGCTTATGTTAAAGGTGGAGCAAAAGGTATAGCAGCAGGTGCTATTGGAGGGTCTATTGTTTATACAGGAGGCGCTGCAATTAACGCCATAAGAAATCGTGCCGTAAAAGGAACAGATAAAGTAATTAAAAAAATACCAAATAAAGCTTTAGCATTTGTTGTTGCCGCAGGTGCTTTAGTTGTTAACCTTTGGACTGCATCATTAAATGCTACACAAAAGCAATCTGAAATTGATTTAAGATATACAGGTTTAAATAACAACAAATAATCAATATTTTTGCATAAATAAAACAGACCTTGTTTAAGGTCTGTTTTATTTTTATTATCTTATGATATAATAACACTCGTAATTATTTAATAAACGGAGGAAACATGACAAGAATTAATTCATTCAGAAAAGATTTAGAAGAGAAAAAAGCTGTAAAAATTATTGCAGGCATTGATAATTATAATACGGAAATTATTAAAAACGTTGTAAATGCAGCTCAAATCGGCGGAGCAAGTGCAGTGGATATATGTTTTGATGAAAAAATCATTTCAATGGTAAAAGAAATGACAACTTTACCCGTATTTGTTTCATCAATAGTTCCGTCAGAATTAGCTAAAGCAGTTGAACTTGGTGCTGATGCTATTGAAGTTGGCAACTTTGATGCTCTTTATAAAAAAGGTCAAAGAGTTAGTGCAAATGAAGTTTTAAATATAGTTAACGAAACTTTGTATTTATTACACGGTAAAGAAACATTTATATGTGTAACAGTGCCGGGGCATATTAATATAGCGGAACAAATTTCCTTAGCTTCAAAACTTGAAGAAATGGGTATTAATCTTATCCAAACAGAAGGTGCTGCTACTGTTTCAGCTTCTCATAACGGGGCAAGAGGTTTATTAGAAACAGCGGAAGTTTCTATATCAAATACTATCGAATTAGTTAGAAATGTTTCAATACCTGTTATGACTGCTTCAGGTATTACCACAACGACAGCTCCCTTAGCAATTGCTTCCGGTGCAAGTGCTATCGGCGTTGGTTCTTGTGTTAACAAATTAAACTCTACAATCGCTATGATTGCTGTTGTTAAATCTCTTGTTGAGTCAGTTAACAAAGCTTCTCATAAAGATTTTATAAATGCATAATTATTTTAATATTAAAGGAGCGATTAGTTCGCTCCTTTATTTTTAGGGAGTATTAATTGAGTTTATTGAAATATAAACTGCTTAGCGTTGATGAATTAATTATTAATCTTGACAGATTATCAAGATTTAAATTGCCCGAAGATGTTTTCCCAAGGGTCTTCTATAATATAATATTTAAACATTTAATTTCTCCGAAATATTCAAAACAAGAAATTGAAGCGCTTGATGCTTATACAATTTCAAAAATTGTAAAAACAATATGGAATGAATCCGTAAAGCATCATTTTAATATTGTTAAAAGAGATAAAAACAAAATAAATTTAATTAAATTTCTTGTAAACGCATCTTTTAAAAATACTGAAGCAAGAACAAAAGTATTAATTAACACTGATTTAATTATTTCGCCAATATTAGATATTATTAACTACGATAGTGCCCCATATAATTTAAAATTTTTAATAAAAGCAGATAAGACAGCATTTAACTATGATATATTAAGAAAGAAATTTTCCTTAAAATTTCCGATAAGAAAATTGTTAATAGTAGAAGGAATTACGGAAGAAATTTTACTTCCGGTATTTGCCGAACAATTGAACTGTAATTTTAATCAAGAAGGAATATATATACTTGGAGCAGGCGGCAAGAGCAAGAGTCCATCTTTATATATGCAATACAAAAATAAATTAAAAATTCCAGCAATATTACTGTTTGATTCGGATGCAAAAGAAATCTTTAACGATTTAAAAAACAATTTATTAAATAAAGATTCTGAAATAATAATTGAAAAAGGAGAATTTGAAGATATTCTTTCATTAAATCTAATAAAACGTGCCCTAAATAAAGAATATATACCAGCAACACCGATTTTAAAATCAGATTTGAAATTATATCCCAAAATGTGTGATAATATTGAGCATTTTTATAAAATTAGAAAGCTTGGCGAGTTTAAAAAGTCTAATTTCGCTAAAATTATTGCAAAAAATGTTAAATATAATACAGATATTACTTTGGAAATTAAAAAAATTGTGTATAATATAATAAAAGATTAGTTTAAGGAGAAAATATGAAAAAGAACCTAATTATTTCACTATTTGTAATAGGATTATTTTTGACTGCAAATAATACATTTGCGCAAGAAACTCAATCCCAAAAAGTTAAACAAGATACCGTAAAACAACAAGATGTTTTAACGCAACAACCGTTTAATGTTGTATATGAATCAGGTGATGTTCAAATAGTAAAAGAAGGCGAAAAATACGCATTATATAATAAAGCAACATCCGGTTATATAGTAAAACCTATTCTTGATGAAATAGAATTATTTGATGAAAATATACCAACATTATTTAAAATAAAAATTAACGGCAATATAGGCTTTGTAGATTTGGTAACAGATACAAAAATTATTACTCAATTTCAAGATTTATCTGTTTTTGATGATTACATAAAGTTCAAAAAATCAGATAAATTTGGACTTTTAAGCACAAAAGCAGATGTAATTATACCTGCTGAATTCGACCAGATAAATATTATTAAACAGGATAATAATAAACTAATTAAAGCAAAATATAATGATAAATACAAATTTTTTACAGCTGATGGTAAAGAAATATCAGAAAATAATTTATATCAGATTAGCTATGATAAAAGTGAATACGATAATTTTATACAAAACCTCAAACCCGAGATATCAGATTATATAGTTGCACAAAAAACTGAAGTAGAAAAAATCAAACAAGCAGAATACAATAAAAGAGTTAAAGTAGCATCTATTGAAAAAAATGTTGCAGAAGGTTTAACTGAAGTTACTAAAGATGAAATACTTCCGACAACAACAGAAATTACCTATGGAGACTATGAATTTTTGGTTATCAAGAAAGACGAGAAAATCGGTTTGACTGATGCATACGGTGTTCAAATTGTACCTATGATTTTTGATAAGATTGATATTGATACTCCGTCAAAATATTTTACAACACCGATAATTATAGGTACTACCGGTAATAAGATTTATGCTTATGATATTGAAGGCAGAGAAATTGCTTTTATACAGGATAATATAATCAATGTTTATTGGAACAGAAAAAAATATAAATATTCAAGATTTGCAGATAAAATTTGGGATATAAGGATAAAAGATAAAGTTATCGGTAAAATTGTTAAAGACGGTTCTGAATATAAATATAAAAGAACAGGTTTTACTTTAATGGATTTACATAAACCGAATGAAATATTTAAAAGTCTATCAGACATAATATAATATAAATAAACAATTTTGTGAAAAAAGCTATTAAAATTAAAAATTTTAATAGCTTTTTTTATAATTTAGTAACAAAAAAATTTTTTAGGAGTTTTAAAATAAACGGATGGTAGTTTCTGCATTGATGAAAGGATAGATATGATTCAGAAAATAGAGACAGGGAGAATAACTGGCCGACAAAGAAACATCATGCAGCCTGTACAAAAAAAGACTGCACAAACATTTACAACAAGTCCGATATCAACAAATTATACGGCAACAAGCTTAGTTAATGCCTATCAGGCTTATAATGGTATTAATTTGGCTAAATCAATAAGTTTTGGGCAAAGTTTAACAAGTGTACTTGACGAATTAAATACATCAATGGTCACTTGCCAAGATTTATCAAAAGGGAAAAAAGGAGAAAAAGTAGGTTCAAAAGTTGATGTAACAAGATTAATAGACAGATACGGTAAAGAATTACCCAAAATCGGTGATGCTGTTAAAACAAATGTAGAAGTTGATTCCAATAAAGATAAAGGTACCGTAACAGAAGCAAGGACTCAGCTTAAAAGAACAACTAACGGTTTATTATATGAAATGTCAGTAAGAATTCCAAGAAAAATAAACGATAATCCGGATCAAAGATTACCTTTGACACAAAATATACAAATTACCCAAGGTGATAAATCAGATGAAAAAGCTTATGTATTAAATACTAAAGGTAAATTAATGGCAGTAGTAGAAGATGGTAATAATGTCTTACTAACAAATGCCGGAGCTTTTCATAAAAAATCAGATAAGAAAAATGCGAAGTTAGATGTTGAAACTGTTCAGGACTCTAACACATTTGTACCTTTTACTCCGCAGCCTCAGGATGTAAAAATCAGAGAACATATGCCCTCAATCGGAGAAGGTACTGAAATTGTTATTGGTATGGAAGACGGTCGTTTTGTTCCGGAGATAATTGACAGTATCAAAACTTTTATAGATAAAGTAAATAATGATGAAATTATACTTGATCAGTTTGTAGCAGCACCTGATGCAAAAAATACTCAGTTAACTATGCTGGCAGGCGGTTTCGGTTCCAGAGCGGAATACACTAATGCATCTTCTGACGGTATATTTCACAACAAGCAAGACGGCGCTCAATCTACAAAAGGTGTATTTAGAACCGCAACAGGTTTAACTCCGATGGAAACAACCTTTATATCACTGCATAATGCAGGTTTGTTGGATTGTTCTAAAGGTAAAATAAAAATAGGCGATAATATCAAATTCTATTTAAATGCCTCGGGTGTAAACAAGGGTAATGGCGGTTTCACTGTTGATTTATATAATATGATGGAACGCACAGGTAGAAAAAGCTTAACATTATTCCCTAACGATTCTATGTCAAGAATGACTAATGCAACAAAGAAAATGACCGAAATTATGAATAGCGGTAATGCTGCAATTGTTATGATTGCAAAAGAAGTTGATTCCGAAACAGCAAAAGGTAATTTTGGAATTATGAAATTGGGTAAGGATAATGAAATTCTTGAATTTGCCGAAAAACCGAAAGAAATTCCCGACGGTTATGAAAAAGACGGTAAATGTTTAACTAACACATTCCAATTCTCGGTATCAAAAGAAGCCTTTAAAGCATTATCAATTATAGAAAAATACCTTCCGACGACAAAAGGTAAAGAACCAAAAGACTGGTCAGGTACTTATGTTCCTATTTTGATGGCATTAACACAAAAAGATGATGCTGATGAAATTAATATGTTCATTACAAATGCTATTAACGCTAAGAAGAAGAAAAATGAACAGCGTGATATAGTCATAATTCCAAGAGAAATAATCGGACTTGCAAAGCATATATTAAAAGGTCAAAAAATATATGCCGTCCCTACCTCAGAGCCTTGGGCTGATTGCGGAACATTAAATCAGCTTTATCATACAACCATGCAAATTGCAAACGGAGATTTTCCCTTAGAAGATTTTGAAAGAAAACACGTACTTGATTCTATTAACACAGAAACAGGTTTAGTTGCTTCAACTCCAAAACAAAAAGAAACTATTGAATCAAAATATGATATTAAAGGTCAAGTTATGGTTGTTCCTAAAGCAAAAAAAGTTGATGATAAAATAGTTGAAAGATTCTATAAACAGGGTTTAATTTCGGTTAACCGTCCAAAAAAATCTTAAAGTTACATAAATATAAAAAGAAGATGCTTATGGCGTCTTCTTTTTTATTTAAGAAATTTACGATTACCCTTTATAAAATCATCAACTATATCACCGTTACCGTACAATTTATATTTATATATAGTCAATCCCTCAAGCCCGACAGGACCTCTTGCATGTGTTTTATTTGTCGAAATACCTACTTCCGCACCAAATCCGTATCTGAATCCGTCTGCAAATCTTGTTGATATATTTTGATATACTCCGGCAGAATCAACGTAGGTCATAAATTTTTCCGCATTATCACTGTTTTCAGTTATTATACAATCGGTATGTCCCGAGCCGTAGTTATTTATATGGTTGATTGCTTCTTGAAGATTATCAACAATTTTTACGGATAATATTTTATCACTATATTCTTTTTTCCAAGTTTCAGGATTGGTAATAACGCTTACACAATTATCTTTCAAAACTTTTTCCAATTCAGGTTTAAAAAAATCTTTTAATGATTTATGTATCAAGACAGTTTCAACAGAATTACAAGCGGCAGGATATTGACATTTTGAATCAATAATAATATCAACAGCTTTTTTTAAATCTGCGAATTCATCAACATATATATGGCAGACACCATCAGCATGTCCTAATACGGGAATTTTAGTGTTTGATTTTATATATTTAACTAAAGAGTTTGAGCCTCTGGGAATTATTAAATCAATGTATTCATCCGCATTTAATAATTTTTGAATATCATCTCGTGAATAAAGCAAATTTACCATATTTTTAGGAAAATTTTCAATGGAATTAAATGTATCAATAATAATATTAAAAATGGTTTGATTTGTATTTAATGCTTCTGAACCGCCCTTTAGTATAACTGCATTTGAAGATTTAAGCGCTAAAGAAGTTATTTGTGTAATTACATCGGGTCTTGATTCAAAAATTACCGCAATAACACCTATCGGGCAAGAAACTTTTTTTAAAACAATTCCTTGGGCTATTTGTTTCTGCCAGATAATTTTATTTATGGGATTATCAAGCAAAGAGATGTCTTTTATTCCCTGTATCATATCTCTAAGCTTATTTTCATCAAGTTTAAGCCTGTTATACATAGAAATTGGAAGATTATTTGCCTGTTGTAAATCTAATTTATTTGCGCTGAAAATTTTATCGGAATTTTTTTCAATTTGTTCCGCAAGTTTTGTTAAAGCAAGATTTTTTATATTTTCAGAAAGAGTCAACGCTTCTTTTGAAGCAGCTTTAGCATTAATTGCAATTTCTAATACATCAGCCATAGACTCTTTCTCCTATATTAAAGCAATATTATCTTTAGATATAACGGCATCATAATTTTTATGTCCGATTGCCTCATATATATCATCAGAATGAAGCCCGATTATTTTTTCCGAATCAATTGAAGAATAATTTGCAATTCCTCTGGCAAATTCTATATTATTAGAATCGAGAACTGATACAACATCACCGCAATCAAAATTTCCGTTAATTTTGACAATTCCAATCGGCAAAAGACTTTTATTTTGATTAACAAGTGCATTTTTTGCGCCTTCATTAACAATAATTTGTCCCGTAATATTTGTAGCATAAGCTATCCAACGTTTTTTTTGCGAGAGTTGTTCGACGGGATAAAACTTAGTTCCTAATTTTTCATCAGAAAATAGTCTGTTAATTATATTAGGAGCTTTTCCGTTTGCAATAACAACAAAACCGCCCGAATGCGTAACTACTTTAGCTGCTTGCAATTTTGTTATCATTCCGCCTCGTCCGCCTTTTGATGATGCTCCGGCATAATTTTCTATATCGGCCGTTAGATTTTTTACTTCACTTATCAACTTAGCTTTAGGGTTTTCTTTTGGGTTTGAATCATATAATCCGTCAATATCTGAGAGAATAACTAATAAATCCGCATCCAATTTACTTGCAACGAGTGCAGACAACTTATCGTTATCTGAAAAACTGACCCCGTAATATTCTAACTCTGAAGTAGATACCGTATCATTTTGATTTATTATCGGAATTACTTTTAAATCAATTAAAGTATTTAATGCATTACTTAGACTTAAATATTTAATACGGCTTGTAAAATCGTCTTCAGTAAGTAAAACTTGGGCAGTATTAATGGAATATTTTCCAAATCCGTCCTCATAAATAGACATTAATTGGCATTGACCGACAGCCGCACATGCCTGTTTTATGGCAAGACTTTCTGAAGAATCGGCATTTAGTTTTTTTGCACCCAATCCGACTGCACCTGAGGTTACAATTATGATTTCTTTGCCCGATTTATGCAGTTTTGAAATTTCTTCTATAAAAGAATACACTCTTGATAATGAAATTTCTTTATTATCGTTTCTTAGTACGTTTGTACCGAATTTAAAGACAATTCTTTTTGCTTCACTTATATTCATATTTTTATTATAGCTTATTCTTCACAATAGGCAATAACGTTTTGAGCTTGAATATTTAGGTCTGAAAGCATTAAATCAAAGATTTTTCGTGATTTTTTATTAAAGGTTATATTAGAATCAGCATCAACATTTTGTTTAACGGATTCAAGAATTTCGGATGGCAAATGAGAATATGCACCCAACGTAATATTTTTCATTGCTTTAGAAAAATCTTTTTGCGACCCTAAATCTGACCAAGTTTCATCCTTTGGAATAATAGCCAATTTCATTTGTGCATTTGGAATTTCACCTGTTTTCATAGCAAAAAGAGCAGGAGCAACAACCATGGAAGAAAAATCAAAACCTTTATCTGGGCTTCTAAAACTTTCAGGATTATTAATATATTTTTCTTTAATCCAACTGAGAACAGCAGGCGATAATATATAAGGCCCCACCGCTGATAAGCATTTATCTTTACCAAGTTCTTTAACTACACAACTTTCAATAAATTTATCATCTTGAGGTTTTTCAACAAAATCAGTTATTGTTTTATTTTCAAAAGAGTCTATTTTTACTACGCTTAAACTTTTAGTCTGTGATTTTTCAACAGGAATAGTCGTAATAGTAAAAGCTGAGCCTGTTTTTTCGTGTTCATACATGATTTTTGAAATATCAGCATCCGTAAAATTATCTCCCCAGCTAAATACAATAGGACGCTGAGTTGATATTTGACCCGATTTTAATCCTTCTAAAAATGCATAAGCACTGCCTTGAGCAGGTTTTACACGAATTAAATCAAACATTTTGTCAAGTTTGCCCGTTTTTGTATAGTTAGAAATAACATTTTGCACAAGTGACATATTTTTTCCGTTTAATGTTGCAGGAATATATGAAGCAGGCTTTGTCCTGCCGTTTTGCAATGTTGTTACATCTTTATATCTTGTACCGTCACCATCAGAGGGAATAAAAAAGTTATAATCATTTTTTAATAGCGGGGCATACTGTTTATCCCGGTATTTTTCATTGACCAAAGAATGCATTCCATCCATCCAAAATCTGATATATTCGTTTTGCATTGTGTAATCAATATTATCCCCATCCTGACGTATACTTCCGTATAAACGACCTTTGAATGACGTTTTATTCGGCTTTTCTATTCCAATATATATATCATTTGATTTTATTACACTGTCAGGTGTAATCAATATATTTAAATCTCTGTATTTAGGTGATTTTGGTTTGATTATGAATTTTGAACCCACTTTTTTATTTGATATATTTTTAACCAGTTCAAAATATTTTCTGGCTGCAGGATTCATAACAAGAACATTACCGTCTGTTCCTAAATATGATATTGTATCTGCATTTGTATTTCTCTTATTTTGAATCCCGTAAAAATTATTTGAATATACACTTGAAATTTGATTAATTCTCATAATAAACACACCCGTTAATGCTAAAATTTACAATATTATATAAACGGAACATAAAAAAATTTTCGCAAAAAAACATATAAATTAATATTTATTAATAATTATAATGAAGTTAAAAAATTTGTAATAAACTGCCTAGCAACTCTCGGCGTTCTTATACCTTTCAAAGCACAAAATTCTTCAGCTTGTTTTAATAAATCATCATTAATCGCTATGCAACAATCCGCAGCAAGTTTTGTAACAATATCTAAATATTCGCTTTTTGTAAGCAAAGAAAACGTCAACATTATACCAAACCTGTCAGATAAAGAAACCATTTCATCAATAGTATCATTATAATGGACTTCATTACCTTCTCTTGCAGAAAAACTTTCTTTTACAAGATGCATTCTGTTTGTTGTAGCATATATAATTACGTTTTCGGGTCTGTTTGATAAAGAGCCCTCCAATACAGCCTTTATTGATGAAAAATTTTTATCATTTTCATCAAAACTGATATCATCTGCAAATATTATAAATTTTAACGGTAAATTCCTTAATGTGTCATACAAATCCGATAATTTTATAAAACTTTCTTTATATACCTGTATAATTTTAAGATTGTAAGATGAAAATTCATTAATTAAAGCTTTAACAGTTGAAGATTTACCGCAACCTCTGTCGCCGTATAAAAGAATGTTATTTGCATTTTTGCCCTCTAAAAAAGCTAAGGTATTTTGTTTTATTACGCTTTTTTGATAATCATAATTTTTTAAATCATTAAATGTAACACTATCTGTATATTTAACAGGAATAATTTCTCCGTTTTCATTGAATTTGAATGCGCTGTAACACGAAAATTTACCGTAACCGTTTTTGTTATAAGAGTTTATAATATCATTCAAATCAAAATCGGCTTTATTGGTGTCATAAAAAACCGGTAAATGTTCTATTATATCTCTTTTGTCAGGGAATTTTGACATCAAAGAGTTTTTTATATATGAATAGTTATTAGTCAATAATTTGTCAAATAAAGACAACTCATAACGGGCTGTTTGCAGTATATTTTCATTATCTTTAATACAAGATGAACAACCCTTTGAAATTATATTTTCATCGGTATATAACAAATACTTCAAATATAAGTATATATTTTGGTTTTGCTCATATTCGTATAACCTTGAAATAAATTCGGAATATACTTTTAGCAGCATATCAAAATCATCGGATTTAGACAAATTCGATAAAAAATTTATAAAATTATATATAACGCTGTCATTTAAAATATTCTTATATATGGATATAAGTAATAAAGAAGTTGTAATATCGGACATTAATTTTTACCCTTTAAAATTCTAACCGTTTTATTTATACATTTTTGCAAAAACGATTTATTAAAATTGGCAAAATTGTGTTTAAAGTTGCAATTAAGCATTCTGCAATACATTTTACAAGATTTGGTAAGCTGTCTGCATTTTTGAGATTCCATATTTTCCCATATTTCTTGAGGCAGAGTATTTTTAATATTACCGACAGCGTCCATATTAAAACATAATCTGACATCACCATAAGGATCAATGGCAAAATTTGTAGAGCCAACATCACATTTAATATCATGCAGGATATCATCGGGATTATTAAAAAATACTTTCATAGCTTCTAATTGTTCGTAAGAATTATATATTGAATGACCTGCTCTTTTCATTTCAATAAGCCTGTCTACAACTTCAATTGCACGCTTTGACATATTTTTATATTTTAATCTTAGCTCTTTTGGCATTACATATTTTGAAGTTTTAGAACTTGTTCTCACACAATAAGCCTGAAATGATTCTTTATCATCCAGCAATTGAAACATAATTCCGTTTATTTTATTTAAAGTAACAAATTCAACCAAAGGAATTATTTCTTCAATATTTTCGGGAAACATAATCGTAGCAATATTTATACCCAAAGAAGAATGTTTTTCGTCACGAAGTTTTTTAATTTCCATAATTGCATCAATAATTTTTTCATAAGAACCTTCTCTGCCTCTGGATTCATCGTGGATTATAGGATTATTTATGGCATTTAACGAGAAGTTCAAAGACTCAATAGGTGAATCAACTATTTTTTCATATAAATGCTGAATACTGAAAGCATTAGTCATAGATGCAACTTTTATTCCGAGCGAATGAGCATAATCAGCAAGTTCAAATATATCGGTTCTTAAAAAGGGTTCACCTCCTGAAAAACAGAACCAAAAACCTTCTCCTAACCAATTTCTTAAATCTGAAAGCACTTTTTTCCACTCATCGGTTGAAAGCTCTTTAGAAATGATATCACTTGGCACTGTATTCCATTTAGCACAAGTTACACATCTCATTTGACATCTGTCTGTTATATCAAAAGTTATTTGCTGTGGTTTTTCAAGTTTTTTATCCATTCTGTTTTTTCCCCGTATTAAAATAATCGTAAACAATTTGAGCTTGCTTCTTAGATAATAATAACATTAATTCTTCTTTTGTTAACTTAGAAATTTTATTTATTGAAGAATATTTATCAATCAGTAATTTTTTATTTTTTTGGTACAGTCCTTTTATATCATCCAATTCAGAATGAACAGCGGATTTTTCACGCAACTTACGATGGAATGTTATTGCAAATCTGTGAGCTTCATCACGAATCCTTTGAAAAAAGTATAAGGCTTGAGAATTAAGAGGGAATATAACAGATTCTGATTTATGAGGCAGAAATACTTCTTCAATACGTTTTGCCAGTGAAATAATATCCTGATTTTTAACCCCCAGCTCTGATAATATTTCAACTGCACTTGACAATTGACCTTTACCTCCATCTATTATAATCAAGTCGGGGAATGGTTTTCCCTCTTTTAAAAGTCTTGAATAGCGTCTGTATACTACTTCTCTCATAGATTGAAAATCATCGGGTTTACCTGTTTCTACCGTTTTTATTTTATACCTTTTATATTCGCTTTTTTTAGGCATTCCGTTATTAAAACACACCATGGATGCAACGGTATTTGTTCCTTGAATATGAGAAATATCAAAACATTCCACGACATGAGGAAATTTTGAAAGCGAAAGTTTTTCCTGAATATATGACCCTGCTTCATTGTAATTATTTTGAACCTCTTGCAATGATTTAACTTTCATTTCTTCAAGATGATAGTTAGAATTTTTTAAAGCAAGTTCTAATATATCATTATTTTTCTTATTATTTGCAGGTTTAACTTTTACATTGGAACCTTTTTTTGCTGAAAGCCATTTTTCAAATATTTGTTTATCTTCTTCATCTATTTGAGCAGAAAAAAGGATTTCTGAGGGAATATCTTCCGGATTAATCATTAAATAATATTCTTTTATAAAGTATGATATTATTTCGGAATCCGTATCATAATCATTTTTTGATATTTCAAAATCTTTTTTGTTTGTCAGTCTGCCATCTCTAATTTGAAGCAAAGATATGCCGCCCAGATAGTCATTTGTGCTGACCGAAATAATATCCTGATTTATGTTTGTATTTTCATATACAACCTTTTGTTTTTCAATGGTTTTTAACACATCAAAATAACTGTCACGGTATTTTGCAGCTTTTTCATATTCCTGAGAAAGCGAATATTTTTCCATCAAAGATTTTAACTCGTCAACCAGCTGCATTTGTTTACCCGAAAGAAAAAGTTCAACATTTTTTATCAGCTTTTTATATTCCTCGGAAGTAACTAACTTTTGGCAAGGAGCCAAACATCTTCCGATTTGATAATATATACAAGGTCTGTCTTTAAATTTAGGCGACTTACATTGCTTTAACGGAAAAAGTTTTTTTAATAAATCCAATGTCGTATACATAGATTTTGCATTTGTATAAGGCCCGAAATATTTGCCCTCTTGCATGTTCTTATTTCGCTTTCGGGTAACCAAAATTCTCGGATAATCCTCTTTGGTAATAAGGAAATAAGGAAATTTTTTATCGTCTTTTAAAAGCACATTGTACTTTGGCTTATATTTTTTTATCAAATGAGATTCCAAAATAAGAGCTTCAACTTCAGAATTGGTAATAATAAATTCAATTCTCACGATTTGAGGCACCATAACCGCAAGCTTTACACTGTCGTGTTTTTTATTAAAATAACTTGAAACACGTCGTTTTAAATTTTTTGCTTTACCGACATATATAATAGTATTATCCTTATCAAAAAATTGATAAGAACCGCTTGATTCAGGTATTAACCTTAATTGTTCCTTGATATCCATATTAATATTATAATGTAATTAAGATGCTTAAAAAATTTTTTTACAAATATATTTTAAGAAGACAATATTATAGGTATGGAGCATGCGCAAGATGCGGAGATTGTTGCAGCAAAATATATGTTAATCATAAAAACGGAAGCGTCAAAGATGAAAAAGAATTCCTTAAACTGAAAAAATTGCACCCGTTTTATACTTTTCTTGAAATAATAGATAAAGATGACAACGGATTAGTTTTTAAATGCAATAAATTTGACAGGGAAAAACATATATGTACAATACATAAATTCAGACCGTCTATCTGTCGGCGGTATCCGTCCGAAGTAATATTAAAAATGAATGGTGTTATGTCAGAAAAATGCGGTTATTGTTTCAAACCAATAGATAGTTTCCGTGAAATATTAAAAAAGAAATTAAAAAAATTATGTTAATATTTCTTAAAAAACATCATATTTTATTAAAGTTTAAAAAAAAAATTACGATAAAGACTATTGTACAATTCGGAATAAAGAAGAAAGGGTTAGTTTAGGTATAAACATGAGAAAAAGGACAATTTTTACATGCTTATTGTCAATTTTGACATTAGCTATTTTAATCGGAATTAACACACCGGCTCAAGCAAGCTATGGCGATGTACTAAGAGTAATAAGCCAGACAAGTAATACAATTAATTCCGTCAACCGTGCAGGCAGAGGAACAATGAGTACTATTGAGTACGGTCAACGTTTTCAAGACAGACAACAGGATAGACAAGACCGAAAACGTGCCGAAAAATCTTATAATGCTTCGGCTGAAGCTGAGTATTACAGAACTCTTCAGGAAACAAGAGAACTTCAACAACGCAGTAATAACAATTTATAGAGGTATAATAAATGAAAAAAATATTTTTAATCAGTGCTATGATTTTATTAGCAAATATATCAGTATGCAATTGTGCGAAAGCAGAAAGCGTCTTAGAACCGCAATGGTCAGAATTCTGTCCGCCATTATATGAAAACGCTGTTTTTAAACCTGCAAAAGAAAACAGTAAACGCAACATGGAAAATAACTATTGGGCTTTGAGAAAAGCTAAATTTGAAAAATCTATTGCCGAATGTAAAGCATATTCAAAAACAACTAAAGATTTAGGAGTTTGTTATTCTCGAGTAGCTAATTTGGAAAGAAATAAAAATACTCAACGTCAAAATGCACGTGTTGAAAAAGATATGGATACAAGAAATCAAATCTATGACGGCGGATATTGGTGGTATTAATGATTTTCCCTTAATACCGCAAGCGCTTCACAGTATATTTCCATATCAAGATTCAACTCCTTAGCACGTTTTTCCATATAAGAGATTTGCTCGTAGATTTTAGGGGTAAACTTTGGCTGGTGCGTATTGTACCAGCCTTGTTCAACACTTAAGCTTACGGCTTTTACCCCGTTTTTTATTACTTCATCAAACCATTTATCAATTTCTTCATAATTATCATTTACTTCGGGATACAATATAAATTTTACCTTCAAAAGATTATTATCTTTTTGAGCTTTAGCATATTTTCTAATATTATCCCAAACTTTTTTATATGCTTTTACTCTTTTAATTTTTTCATAAGTTTCTTTGCATCCGGAATCAGTAGATATTACAAGACTTATAGCACCGAGTTTTAAACCTTTTTCTATACTTTTCGAATATTTTATTCCTGATGAATTTATTCTGATATTTTTACATCCTTTTTCAAGAAAAAGGTCGATTAATTTATCAAAATCCTTTAAAATTGTAGGTTCTCCGCCTCCAAAAATAATACATGATTCTTCAGTCTTTTTTATTACATTCTTTTTAAACATATCCTTGATTATCGGATATAAGGGATATTCTTTATATGAATTAAATTTTTTCTTATCATCGTTGGTATAACAATAAGTACAATTACAATTGCATTTTGTCCAATGATTAAGAGTAAAATGATTTATATAATTTTCTTCATCCCAATCTTTTTCATAGAGGTAAATACAGTCTTTGCAAGCATCAAGATATTTACCCTCTTTATGCATTTGTTTTAATTTATCTTTTATATTAAAGATTTCATTCCAATCCAAAAGCTCACCATGGTAGTTTTCTTTTATGGTTGTTTGATATTCAGTTTCTCTTCCCTGCAAATAACCGTAGCAACATATTCTCAGGTTATCTGTCCTAAATTCAATACCTCTATTAACCCATTGGCAACTTTTATATATCATATTACTGGTCGTATTCTTTTTCAAATCCGAATAAAGAGCTTACGGATTCACCATCATGTATTCTTGAAATTGCTTCACCCAACAATGGTGCTACACTCAACTGCGTAATTTTTTCGGGTAAAAAGCTTTTATTCAAAGGAATAGTATTAGTAACAACAACTTCTTTAATAGGTGCTTTTTCAAGTCGTTCTAGTGCGGGACCTGAGAATACAGGATGTGTCGCACATACATATACATCTTTTGCACCTTTTTCTTTTAATAATTGAGCAGCACCACATATTGTACCTGCCGTATCAATAATATCATCAAACATTATACAGGTTTTACCCAAAATATCACCGATTATGTTAACCGCAATAGCTTCATTATGACGATTCCTTCTTTTATCAATAATTGCCATAGGTGAATCCATTTGTTTTGCGAAATATCTTGCTCTTGAAACACCACCCATATCAGGACTAACAACAACAAGGTCATCTGTCGGAATATTTAATTTTTTAACATAATCAACAATAACGGAAGTGGCATAAATATGGTCAACCAAAATATTAAAAAAGCCTTGAATTTGACCTGTGTGTAAATCCATTGCAAGGATTCTGTCGGCACCTGCTGTTGTTAATAAATCAGCAACAAGTTTTGCGGTAATTGCTTCTCTTCCCGATGTTTTACGGTCTTGACGGGCATAACCGTAATAAGGAATAACTGCCGTTATTGATTTTGCACTTGCACGTTTAAATGCATCAATTATTATTAACAATTCCATAAGGTTTTCATTAACAGGATTGCATACAGGTTGAACAATAAATACATCGTCGCCTCTTATACTTTCTTGAACCTGAACATAAATTTCACCGTCAGCAAAATTTTTAACAATCATAGGTCCTACCGTTGTACCCAAATATTCTGCAATTTCTTGAGCCAACTGCATATTGGATCTTCCGGCAAAAAGTTTAATATCATGGGTCGGATTAATAGTTTTTATTCCTTGGGGAAATGCCAATTCTAATTCCATTATTTTATGCCTCCTGTAAGCTGTTCAATTTTTAATTTTACCCAATTTTGAAATTTTCTTAACGGTGCACGGGTAAGTGCAAGAGTATATGCTTCAACATCCTTAGTTATAACGCTTCCCGCTCCTATTGAAGCCATTTCTTCTATTGTAACGGGCGCAACAAGTACGGAGTTTGAACCTGTATTTGCTCCGTCTTTTATTATTGTTTTACTTTTCACTTTTGTTATAGGGTTATAATTTGCGGTAATCGTTCCTGCTCCGATATTTACACGGTTGCCGAGCTGCGCATCCCCGATATAACTTAAATGAGATACATTTGTATTGTCTTTTATAACAGATTTTTTTACTTCTACAAAATTACCTATTCTTACATTATTGCCGATTACTGCACCATCTCTTATGTGACTGAAAGGCCCTATTTTACAATGAGAACCTATTATATTTTTTCCCGTTATATATACATTAGGAAGAATTAAAGTATCAGCCCCTATTTGAGTTTCAGGTGAAATAAAAGTTGTATCGGGATCAACTATCTGAACACCATCTTCCATTAATTTGGTTACGGATTTTTTATTTAATATTTTTGTTGCTTGAGCAAGCTGTACCTTTGAATTTATACCGAAAATTTCTTCATTATTTTCTAAAATGTATGATTGAACGTGCAAATTATTATTTACAGCCCATTTTACTATATCCGTTAAATAATATTCTCCTTGAGCGTTGTTATTTTGAAGATTATTGAATGCTTCAGAAACAGTTTTCCAATTAATACAATATATACCGGCGTTAATTTCCTTAACGGCTTTTTGCTCGGCAGTTGCATCTTTTTCTTCAACAATAGCGGTAAATTTATTGCTTTTATCTCTGATAATTCTGCCGTAGTTTCTTGGATTATCAAATATTGCCGACATAACGGTTAAATCGGCATCATTAATATCGTGGAAATTTATAAAACTTTTAAGTGTTTCAGCTGTGATTAAAGGTGTATCACCGCAAACAACAAGAACATATCCGTCAAAATCCTTTAAATAAGGTGCCGCTTTATTAACAGCATCACCCGTCCCAAGCTGTGGATATTGCAGAATACATTTAACATTTTCGCAGTTATCTTTAGCATATTTTTCAACAAGCTCTGCTTCATGACCGACAATTACATAACTTTCATCAATATAATCGGTTGCTTGAACAGCATCAATAACATATTTTAACAGGGGTTTATTAAAAATCGTATGGAGAACTTTCGGCATATCTGATTTCATTCTTGTGCCTTTTCCTGCTGCAAGAATAATTGATTTTACTTTTTTATTCAGCATAATTCCATACTTACTCCACGTAATTTAATTGTACCTGAAAAAATAAGAAATGTTTTAAAATATACAACCTCACTTGATAAAAGTTAACATGCTTTTTTGTAGTCAATATTTTTTAGCATAAATACGGTCGGAATAATAACCATTGCAGCAACAGAAAACATTCTGAATGTGTCCACAAATCCCAAGAGTGTCGATTGTTGAATCAGTTGATTATATAGCATATTTTGTGCCATATGGTTAGCAACGGCAGGATGAGAGAATTGGCTCATAGCTGCTGCCATAGAAGCCAGACGTTCTTGATATACAGGGTTTAAATCATTTAAATTCTGAACCATTGCATATTGATGCATTTGAGAACATCTTGCAATCATTGTTCCCGATAAAGACGTTCCGATTGCACCGCCTATATTTTTTAAAAGGTTTTGAAGCCCCGCTGCATTTGTCATCTGCTTATTATCTAAAGTAACTGCTGATAAAGCAATACTTGGCACCATAGAAAATCCCATACCCAAACCTAAAATAAAGTTTGGTACTGATATTGATGTCATTGATATATCAAGATTAACTTCACTTAATTGAAACCCTGCAATACCGATACAAATTAGTCCTATACACAATAAGAGCCTATTATCTATTTTATTTGCCAAAGCACCTGATAATATAACCGAAGTTAAACTTCCGGCACCTCTTGGCATCATTGTCAATCCGCTTAAGTATGCATTATATCCCATAAGTGATTGTAAAAATTGAGGTAATATAGCCATAGACGCAAGTAAAACCAAGTTAACAACAACTTGAACCAAAGTTCCGACCGAAAAGTTTTTATCTTTAAATACACTTAAATCAACAAGTGTATCTTTTCTTTTTAACTGAGATATAAAGAAGAAAATAGCTGCAAGAACACTGACAAAAGCCATTCTTCTGACCCACACAGCATTAAACCAATCAGCATTATTACCTTTATCAAGTATTATTTGCAAAGTGACAAGCCAGATAGTTAATAAGAAAAACCCGATTGTATCAATTCTTATATTCTTTTGTTTTCGTGCATATGGCGGATCTTCAAGCAATAATTTTATTAAAATTATAGTTACGACTCCGATTGGAATATTAATAAAGAAAATCCAAGACCAATGGAAATTGTCGGTAATCCAGCCGCCTAAAACAGGCCCTATAATAGGAGCAATAACAACAACCATACCAAATAATGCCATAGCTTTACCGCGTTCTTTTACCGAAAAGTTCTCAAGTAAAATTGCCTGACATAACGGCAAAAGTGCGCCTCCGCCTATACCTTGCAAAATTCTTGCGAATATCATCATCCCTAAAGTATTTGAAATCCCGCATAAGAATGAAGAGCAAACAAATAGTAGTACACTGAATGTGAAAAAGGCTTTTCTTCCCATTAATTTACAAAACCAGTCAACGGCAGGAATAATAATACCTGAAGCAATAAGATAACTGGTTAATATCCAAAGAGCTTCTTCCCTTGAAGCACTGTATGTTCCCGCCATATGTAAAAGTGCAACGTTTGCAATTGTTTCATCCAAAACAAACATAAATGCAGCACCTATAATCGGTACGGAAACTATCCAAGGATTAAACTTCGGTTTCCATTCTTCTGCAGTTTGTACTTGCTGTTCCATTATTTAACTCTTACTTTAGGTACAACACTCATTCCTGCGGCAATATTGTATTTTGATTGATCAATATCTTCCGTAAATACAATTTTAACAGGAATTCTTTGAACAATTTTTACAAAAGAGCCGACTGCATTTTCGGGAGGAAATAAACTTGATTTTGCACCCGATGCTTTTTGTATACTGTCTATTTTTCCTTTAAACGTTTTATGAGGATAAGCATCAATTTTAATATCAACTTCCTGTCCGACTTTCATTTTTCCGACTTGATTTTCTTTAAAATTGGCTTCTATCCAAAAATTATCACTAACCAGCATAAATAAAGGCTGCCCTGCTTGAACATATTTGCCTTTATCTACATTTTTATTTGTAACTGTACCTGAATTGGGGGCAGTTACATCTGTATATTGCAAATATAATTGAGCTTGGTCACGTTGGGCTTTTAATGCTTTTAAATTTGCATCTGCAACTTTATTATTTGAAGAAGAAAGAATCTCTTCTTCTGCCGACATTAATTTTGCCTGAGTATTATCATAGCGTGTTTGAGCACTGTCAAGAGTTTGCTGCGATACAGCACCTGCCTGATACAAATTTTTATAGCGTTCCAAATCTTTTTTTGCCAGCGATATTTCTGAATTTACTGCATTAAGATTTGCTTTTGCAACTTTTTGAGCATATAAAGCTTTTTCATATAGTGCCTGAGCCTGAGCTAATTTGACCTTATAATCGGTATCATCAATTTTAGCTATTTTATCGCCCTCTTTAATCTTTTGGTTGTCTTGAATATATATTTCTTCAACTTGACCTGAAACTCTTGCGGCAATTTGAATGAGATCGCTTTCAACATAAGCATCATCGGTAGATTCGTACCGAAGCGAATTTATATAATATACTCCAGCAATTATTAAGGCAATAACACCTAAAACAATCATAAGCCAGCGTTTTTTAGGGTTAGTTTCATTTTTTTCTTCTGATTTTGTTTCTTCTTCCATATTATCCATAATCTTCACACAATTTGCTTTTACTATATAAATATATTAATATGTTATAAAAATAAAGGCAAATTTTGTTATACATAAATTGATATTAAAGTCCGGAGTTACAGATGCTACACAATAAAATTAATTTTAAAAAATATTTGTCTATAATTTTAATAGCAATATATTGTATATTCATACCTATTAGCACCCAAGCGGCAAAAAAGCCGATAACGGATGAAAAAACAATTGATGAATATGTAAATATAGAATGGTGGAAAGGATTCAATGACCCAATATTATTGGATTACATTATAAAAGCCATCCAATACAACCATGACTTGAAAACTGCAACATTAAAAGTAGAAGAAACAACGGAAAATAAAAATTTAAAACGTGCAAAAGAATTACCCTCAATCGGAGTTGGTGCTGTACCTGCTTTATACAAACTTCCCGGAGCGACCAGCTCGGACGGTCTAATATCTTTACCCATATATGCAAACTGGGAGCTGGATTTATTCGGAAAAAATCGTGACAGAACAAAGTCAATGGATAAACTAATCGGAGTATCAAGACAAAATGAACGAGCATCTTATATTTCCGTTTTAAGTGCAGTAGGAAGCACATATTATAATATAGTTAAACTTGATAAACTGATAGAAATTCAGGAAGATATAATTCAAGAACGAAAACAAATATTTGATTTAATGAAGCTAAGTAATGAGCAAGGGCTTGTTTCTACTGCCGATACGGTTAGTGCAAATAAAGCATATATCCGCTCAAATACGGACATGATTGAATTAAAAAAATCACGTGAACGTTTATTAAATATGCTGTCCGTACTTATCGGAGAAAGTCCTGAAAATAATAAAGATTTTAAAAGAATTGCCTTTGATGATTTGACTATAAATAAAGATATACCTGATTGTATAAGCTCAGATGTAATACAAGCACGTCCTGATTATATTTCCGGCGAACTTATGCTTGAAAAAGCAGGATTAGAAGTTAGAGCAGCAAAAAAAGATTTTTTGCCGAGCTTTAACATATTAGGATTAATTTCTTTTAGTTCAACAGAATATTTAAAAACAATGAATTGGACAAATTCCGTTGCATTATTAGGCGGCAGTGCATTAATACCATTGTTTACGGGGGGTTCTAGAATTGCTAATTTTAAACTTCAAAAAAATAAATATAATCAAGCAATAGAAAATTATAAAAAGACTTGGCTTGTATCAATACAAGAAGTTAATGACGCACTGTGCGATTTAAAACTGGATAATGAGAAATACTTAAAAACACTTGAAAGTTATAACTTGGATAAACAAGACCTCGGTTTTACACAAATGAAATATGATGAGGGTATAATATCAAATCTGGACTTATTGCAAAAACAAGAAAGTTTATTGGTAACACAAAAGCTGTTAACAACTGATAAAACAGATTACTATATAAATCAAATAGGCTTGTATAAAGCAACGGGTGCAAAAATAAACTAACCGAAGAAAAACCTTGCAACAATAATAGCAGCGACTATACCTATAAAATCAGCGCATAGCCCTGTTAAAAGTGCATAACGATATTTTTTTATACCGACTGCACCGAAATAAACAGTCAAAACATAAAAGGTTGTTTCACTGGAGCCCATCATAACGGCAGCAAGTTTTGACGTATAAGAATTAATATCATTATTAGAAATAATATCGGAGAAAATACCTAAAGCAGCACTGCCCGATAGAGAACGAACTATCGTTAACGGCAAAATATCGGCAGGAAGATGAATTCTAGTCAATAAACCTGACATAACGGAAGCTAAAGAATCAATCGCACCTGAAGCCCTTAACATAGAAACGGCAACAATAATAGCGACAAGGTATGGAATAATATTAAAACTTACCTTAACCCCGTCTTTTGCTCCCTCTATAAAAGCTTCATATATAGGAACTTTTCGGATTATAGCTATTGTTAAAATAATTAAGATTATAGCAGGCAAAGCCCATAAGGATATTAAATTGATAACTTCTTTAATCATCAGGACATACCTCGCTGACTTTTTGAGGCGGGAAGATTTTTTGGAAAATTCTTGCCAATAATATTGCACAAATAAATGCTGTTGAAGTTACGATTAAGGTAGGGACAATTATTTCTGTCGGATTTTTACACCCGTTTGCAGCAAGTATTGCAATAACGGTTGCGGGAATAAGCTGAAACCCGGCAGTATTCATTGCTAACAGAGTGCACATAGA
>CANQLG010000023.1 GCA_947624645.1 Candidatus Gastranaerophilales bacterium | reverse complement strand
TACAGGCTCAATCATCCTCACTTCGCTGTGGTGTTTCGCTTTGTAGCAAACCGGACTTCGTCCGTACGGAATTTCGCAAAAAAAAGCTCTTTTGGTAAAGAGCGTTAACTAGGTTAGTTTTGGTAGATAGTTGTTCAGTTTAGACTTTTTATTTTACACCACTTATAAAGACCGTAAATTTTTTTATATGCGTCTTTTTATCAATAATTTTACATAACTTTACATTAGTTCTTTTTTTATAATGCTATACTAACTTCGTACACATAATTGAGATAATAAATCCGTGATTTCACAAATTCTTACGGCAAGCGTTATAGGACTTAATATATTCAAAATACTCGTGGAAGTTGATATCAATAACTCTCTTCCCTCTGTTTCCATAGTCGGACTACCTGATACATCAATTACGGAAGCAAGAGAAAGAGTACGCTCTGCCATTAAAAACTCAGGCTATGAGTTTCCCGCAAAAAAAATAGTCATAAATCTTGCACCTGCGGATATAAAAAAAATAGGAAGCTACTATGACCTTCCTATTGCTGTCGGGATTCTGGCAAAAACAGGTATTATTACACAAACAGATTTTAAAGATATTGCATTCATTGGAGAATTGTCATTAGACGGTTCTTTACGCAGTGTTTCGGGAGTATTGCCCATTACTGCAGGACTTAAAGATTTAGGGGTTAAAACTATTGTTGTACCTTTTGAAAATGCTAAAGAAGCAGCCATTGTTTCGGGTATTAATATCCTCGGAGCCAAAAATCTTGTTGATATAGTTAACCATTTCAGCTCTGAAGATGCTCCAAATCATAAAGAGTTAACACCTTTTCAGGTCAATATTAACGAATATACTTGTGAATCTGACCTAAATAACGGATATTTTGACTTTAAAGATGTAAAAGGTCAATTAAAAGCTAAAAAAGCGCTTGAAATTGCGGCAGCAGGTGCACATAATCTTTTAATGTCAGGACCTCCCGGCTCAGGGAAAACATTATTGGCTAAATGTTTTCCTTCTATTTTACCCCCTTTGACATTTGATGAATCTATTGAACTCACAAAAATATATAGTATAAGTTCACTTTTAAACCCAAATAAACCTTTAATTACCCAAAGACCATTTAGAAGTGTTCACCATACTGCTTCTGCAATAGGTATTATAGGCGGAGGCACAAACCCTAAACCCGGAGAAATTACATTGGCGCATAGAGGGGTCCTTTTTCTTGATGAATTTGTTGAATTTCCGAGAAATGTTCTTGAAGTGCTTCGTCAGCCGCTTGAAGATGGGAAAATAGTTATCGCAAGAGCAAAAATGAGATTGGAATTTCCATCCGATTTTATTCTGCTCGGTGCTATGAACCCATGCCCTTGCGGATATCTTGGCGACTCAGAAAAAAACTGTACTTGTACGGAATATCAAATTAAACAGTACCGTTCTAAATTATCAGGACCTCTTTTAGATAGAATTGATATCATTATTGATGTTCCAAGACTTAAACTGGATGAATTAACCGATAAAACTCCATTTGAAGCAGAGTCCTCGGAACAAATCAGACAAAGAGTTGTTAATGCACGAAATATCCAACTTGAACGTTATAAAAATTATGGTATTTATACAAATTCCGAACTTACGCCGAAATTAATCAAAAAATTCTGCCAACTCGATGATACTGCATCCAATCTGCTTAAAAACGCCGTTAAAAAATTTAACCTCTCGGCAAGAGCTTATGACAGACTCTTAAAACTTGCAAGAACTATTGCCGACCTTGAGAATGCGCAAAATATTCAAACTAACCATATAGCGCAAGCTGTTCAGTACCGCTCGGGTTTAACATAAATAATATACTTTGGAGCATAAGTTAAATATACTTTCCCATTTTCGGAATAATTTGTCTTATAATATTCTTCAAACTCTTTTAATTTTGTTTTCGTAAATTTATATGGTTTTATTGCATTTACTCCAGTCAACTTTATATGATTTAAAACAGAAATAGGACTTTCAAAATAAATTTTTATCGGTTCTTGTTCATATACTTTTGCCCCAGAGATTGTCGGATGTTGACTCTGAGGCAAATTAAAAAAGCTTTTTATTTCTTTCATATTCTCTTTTGCAAAAACAGATACTGCCAGCACTCCGCCATAATTTAATCTGCTTATTAGTTTTTGCATTGTTTTTTCAAAATCATTACACCACTGCATACAAGCATTCGATATTATTAAATCATAATTTTCGTTTATTTCTGCCGTTTCTATATCTTCTTCCGTAAATTCAGCATCATTTATAATTTGAAGAACATACTTACAAGCTTCTCCTACTATATCTATTGCACTATATTTGTTATAATTAATTTTTTCCTTTATTTTTCTTGTTAATATTCCCGTTGAACATCCGATTTCCAATACAGATTTATACTCTCTGTCATTAATAAGTTCAATCAATTTATCAGCCATTATCTTTTGAATAATTGCATTATCTTCATAAGTACTCAAACTTTTTGAAAATCTTTTTTTTATTAATGTTTTATCAATCATAATAAAGCATCCCAGCTTCCATATTGATTAAAGATAAAATGATTTCCATCTTTTTCTTCAATTTTTGCTTTTGTTTGTTTCCAATAATTCAATTGATTTTTATAAGGGATTATTCTGTCTTTACGTGATATTATTGCTTTATCAAAGTGAAGCTGCTTTTCAATTTTCAAATCTCTTAAACTTATTAATTCCGATTTTAATTCATCTATCGAACGTGCGCTGTATTCTTTTAAATTAACTTCTGTCGTGACTTTTTTCATAAATTTTTCGCAAGATAATTCATTAAAATTTTCAACCGTCAAATTATAGATATCAACAGGTATGCCATATTCATCATCAATCGGTTTTTGAGTGCCGTTTACTGCTATAAATCGGTCAAAATCTTTCAGCATATTATAAAAATAGCTGCAAACATATACACCCATTGACCAAGCAATTAAAATTTTTCTTTCATACCCTGAAAATTCTATTTCTTCAAATTTTAAATCTCTGTAATCAAATACGGTTAAAACATCATTATTGCCATAATCCAAATCAGAAACGATTCTTTCATCCATTCCCCATCCGTTAAAAAATACAATAACACTTTTGTTGAATTTTTTATTCAGCCATTTACTCAACATTTAAAAATCCTCTGACCATATCTATAACCGTTTTAAACTCTTCAAATGTAATCTCGGATGTTAACGAAAGCCTTAATCTTGATGTATTTACGGGTACGGTGGGCGGCCTTACGGGTAAAACATAATAGCCTTTAGACTGAAGTTCTTGTGCTATTTTTATTGTTTTTTCATTTTCTCCTATTATAACGGGGATAATTTGAGTTAAACCATTATCTCCCAAATACTGATGTGCTTGATTTATCAACAATCTGAGTTTTTGAGATTGTTGTTTTACGATTTCAAATTTTTCTTCTATCAAAAAATTTGCCCACATTATATTAACGGATGGCAGCGCTGTCGAAAAAATAAATGAGTTTGCTTTATTTATTAAGTAATCAATAATAGTTTTATCTGCAGTGCAAAATGCCCCCATTGATCCGAAAGATTTACCCAACGTAGCTGTTATTATATCGACTTCATCAAGCAAATTGTTTTCATCACTGCATCCTGCCATATTATTTCCGAATATCCCGAATGCATGCGCTTCATCTATCATTAACAGGCAATCATACTTTTTCTTTAACTCCGTCAGTTTTTTTATATCTGCTATATCCCCATCCATACTAAATACCGATTCGGATATTATTATTGCCTTTTTATAATTTTTTCTGTGTTTTATCAAAAGTTCTTCCAAATTATCGTAATCAAAATGTTTATACCGAAAAAATTCCGTACCTGAAAGCCTCATGCCGTCTATTATACTTGCATGATTTAATTTGTCTGAAAATATTACGTCATCTCTGTTAACTAAAGCTGATACTACCCCCAAGTTACACTGATAGCCCGTATTAAATAATAATGCAGACTCTTTTTTAAACATCGAGGCAAGATGTTTTTCCAATATTTTGTATACTTTTGAAGTACCTGTTAAAAGTCTTGAAGATGCCGATGAAAAAATAAATTCATTATCCTTTGAATATTTTTCTATAAATTCAGATTTTAATTCTTTGTTAGTACTCAAATTTAAATAATCATTAGACGATAAATTAAGCATTTTAATACCGTCCGCCAATACATATTTACCAAATTTTTCTTCTATTTTGTGTATTTGTCTGAAATTATCTTTTTCTTTCAGTTTTTCTATTGTTTGTTCGTAATAATTCATAATCCCAGTATAAATCAAAGGCAGTATAATATCACATTTTCATCTTTGAATTTTTTTTAATTTTTCTTAAAAATAACTAAAGTTTTTATATTTTATGCCGATAAAAATTTTATGTCTAATGTTAATAATAATTTAATTCACAACAATGATAATAATAAAAACATTGCTTATAGACGAGGAAACGAACCTGATATCAGACTTGAAGATATAAGCATAATGTATACTACAACAAAACAAGAAGACGATAGAGGCAATTTTTTTGAAACCTTTGAACAGGTTGATATTAACTCCAATGAATCCGGCAAAAAATTTTTAGAAGCTTTAAAAAGTAATAAATCAAATCTTTGTGAAGATTTAAGTTTATCCTCAGAAGAATATGATAACCTTGCCTGTGTAGCACTTGCTTTAGCCAGCCAAGAAACAGGTATGGGAGAAGAAAAAGGTTATAACAAAGAAAATAAAGGCATCCATAAAATTATAAGAAGTATAGCCAAATTTTTTGATAAAACTTCAGCTTCTTCAGGACTTACACAAATGAAAATTTATGACTTTTTAAACAGTGATAAATTAACCGATGACCAAAAAGAATTAATCAAAAATTACGGGATTAAAGCAAAAGGTAAATCAAGTAACAATCTATATAATAATCCTGATTTATCGGCTATTGCCACTATTATAGTTTTATCTTCAATTTCAGATAATTACGGTAATTATCAAAATACTTTAGCACAAGAACATTCAAGACTTGAACAAGAATTTATTAAGAAAAATATAAATCCTGAAAGTATAGAAACAGAAGGTAAGCAATTACTTAATGATATTGTCAATTTTTATGAAAATATTGATACCAATTCACAAACCGAAATAAGACAAACTCTTAAACAACTTTTTCTGTCGCAAAACGGTACAAAAATATCAGATAAAAAGGTGGAAAAAGACTATAATGAAGAATTTCAACTTAACAAATTAAATGAATTATTAAAAAAGAACAATGCCAATTTCACTTTAGATGAAACGTCTTTGAATAAATTAAGATATGTATTAACTGAAGTTGGACAAGAAATGACTAAGAATGAATATTTAGCATACGGATGGAATAAAGGTACAGGGCAAACAGGCATGCAATCAGACAGACTTCTTGCCGATAAAATCGGTACACTTTTGAGTAACCCTGAAAATTTTGATTATGACCAATTTACAGTCAATGTTAATACTTTAGCAACGATGTATGCATACCAAAGTATAGATAACAACAACAAGACAGTATATGCGAACTATTTTTCGGACGGATTCATGGTATAAACCATAAACATAAAAGGATAAAATTAAATGTTTTCAGTTAACAATATAAACAATTCATATAATCAAGTGCATAATACACAATTATCCGCACCGATAAGTTATTTAAATGCCAATGAAGATAATATTTTTATAGGAAATGATGAAGAAATAACCGAACAAGTACCCAAAATAAATGTAATTGCACATAGAGGCTACTGTGAAGAAGCTCCCGAAAACACAATACCCGCATTTATTGCAGCAGCCAAAAACGGTTATACAACGGTAGAATGTGATATAGAATGGACAAAAGATTCGGTTCCCGTGCTTCTTCATGATTCTAAAATAAACAGGACGGCAAGAACAACAGACGGGAAGCGTATATTTTGGCCTAAAAAATGTTCAAGTTTAATGTTTGATGAATTGAGGCAGTACGATTTCGGCTGTTGGAAAGGGGAAGAATATAAAGATACAAAAATTCCGTCATTCTTTGAATTACTCGATTGTGCCAAAGAATACGGATTAAATGTATATGTTGAGTTAAAAGAAAGTTCTTGTTTTGATGCACAAAAAGCTCAAATTCTTGTCAATGCCGTTAAAGAAGCCGGGCTTGAAGATAATATTACCTGGATTAGTTTTAACGAAGACTATTTAAAAACAATCAGTGAATTTATGCCTGATGCCAGACTGGGATATTTAACAAGCAAAAAACCGTCAGAATCAACAATTGATATTCTTAAAGAACTGGATAACGGACATAATGAAGTTTTTTTAGATATTAAGTCCTCTAAATTAAATGATGAAAGTGTTGAGTTAATTGAAGATGCCGAATTTGATATTGAAACTTGGACAGTTAATGATATTGATAAAATTATAGGCTTATATGAATATAATGTTACAGGAATTACCACTGATACCATAAGCCGAAATGTCTTGGAAGAATGCATAAAATCAATATAAATATTGAAAAAAAATTGTATCAATGTTAGCATTAACTTATTATGTATAAAAGCTGTCATTTAATACAACATGGATTATGTTTTTTTGACAATAAACTTGCTTCTTGCTGTTTTTCACCTGTTGATCAGATTGATGACCAGTTCCCACCTGTACTTGCTTATCATTATTGGGGTCAAATTATTCCTGTTGATGACTTATTCGCCAGAATGGATAAATATGCAAATATCTTTAAGCAGGGTGATTGTCCTAAAGAATGTCAAAACTGCTATAAAATCGAAGAAAAAGATTGGGATGATAAACGTTATATTGATCAAATTACTATTACACACTTTTCCATGTGCAACGCAGATTGTATATATTGCTCCAATAATACGGAACAATGGGCAAGAAATCCTAATACATATTCCATAATTCCGTTGTTAAAATACTACTTTGAACAAGGTATTATAAAAAAAGGGTGTGAATTTCATATCGGAGGCGGAGAGTTTACTATATATAGGGAATGTGATGAATTTCTTGAACTTTTTGCAATTAATAATTTTGCAAGAGTTTTTGTTCCCACTAACGCAATTAAATACAATCATAACCTTTTTAGAGCAATGGATGAAGCAACTACATATATAATTGTGTCATTAGACTCAGGTTCCGAAAAAACTTACAGAAAAATAAAAAGAGTTGATGCATTTAAAAAAGTTATTGAAAATCTTACAAAATATGCGGCTACCGAAAAATCACGTGAAGCTATCAGGCTTAAATATATAATTGTTCCGACATATAATGATAATATTAGGGAATTTAAAAAATTTCTTAATATTGCTAAAAAGCTTGGAGTAAGAAACCTTATAATTGACATTGATGCCAGATATTCAAGAGTTACTAACTATAATATTGATGATTACTTTATTAATCTTGCATATGAAATGGATAAATTAGCAAAAAAGCAAAACTTTATAACTGAATTTTATTGCTTTTTCTTTCAAAATACTAATAATAAAACTATAAAAAAACAAAATATTTTTTCTCGTTTTATAAAATCAATAAAATTTAAGTATTTTGATAAAGATTTAAAAAAACTGTATACTAATCATACATTTATTGCACAAATAAGAGATAATTAATAATGAAAATATGTAATAATTTAAATACTTCAATATGCTTTAATTACAAAGAAATCGGTATAACATACTGTACCTTAACAAATGCCAATAACGGAAAAGGCTGGCCAAAAATTTCCGATGAAGTATTTGACGGGGAAAAGATTGATTGGAATAAGTTTTTTGATTATCGTACGAAAGAAATTGAAGGCATTAAAAATTCTAATGCCAGAATTGAATGCCAAAACTGTCAGCAAATAGAAGATGAAGAGTTTATCGACGATAAAAAAATTCACTACATATTATTATCGCCATGGCAAGTATGCAATTCCAACTGCATATATTGTTTGGGACATGTTGAACCTAAATCACAAAAAGATACAAACTACCAAGAATTCCGAAAAGAATTTATAGAACCTTATGATATGTTGGAAATTATTAAGGATATGATAAGAAACAATGTGATAGCTCAAGATTGTGAATTTGATTTTGCCGGCGGTGAACCTACCTTGTACCCTAAATTTGATGATATTATATACTTTTTACTTGATAATAATTTTAAAAATATTATAATTCACACAAATAATATTCAATATTCAAAAGCAATTGAACAAGGCATAAAACAAAACGCAATAAGCCTTATGATTTCTATTGATGCGGGAACGAAAAAATGCCACGAAAAAGTAAAAGGCGTAAAATCTTTTGATAAAGTTTGGCATAATTTTAAAAAATATTCTAAAGCTAAAAATAAAGATTATACAAAAAGACTTTGTACAAAATATGTTATAGTGCCAAATATAAATGACAATAAAAAAGAACTTGAAGAATTTATAAAACAATCAAGAAAAAACGGGGCTACTCAAGTAGCGCTGAATGTATACAATCAACTTTTAAATAATATGAACTATGATGAAAATCTTCTGCATCATTTTGTAGAGCTTGCTGATTTTTGGGCAAAAAAAGCAAAAGAAAACAAACTAAATTATATGTTTTTCCCCAACATTGAATTTGTATTCAGAAAATTAAATACTAAATTACCTTAATTATTTGACTTTATAGTTAAATCAAAACTTTTATTTTTAACTATATCTTCTAAAAAATCATAAGTAATCATATCAAAGCCATTTACAACAATTTGTTCTTTCATATATTCATATAATATTCCCTGTTTTTCTTTGAAAGTCCCGGGTGTTATAATATGAGAGCAAAATTCAATTGCAGGTTGCAGCGTTTTTACACCTATATCTTTGCAAGTTTTAATCCATTTATCTATTTCTTCTTTATTATCATTAACATTTGGAACTATAATATATTTAACAACAATTCTATTGTCATTACCGCTTTTTTTAGCATCCTGTATATAGCGTTTCAGATTTTTTATAACATCGTTATATGCATCTATCTTCTTCATTCGCTTAAACAAATCTCTTGAACCTGCATCAACTGAAACAGATACACAAGTACGGCTGTTTCTTGCAACTGCTTCAGATAAAAGTTTTTCATATTTTATAGCATTTGTATGCAAACAAAAAGCATAATTAGCATTTTTCTGTTTTAACAACAATTTCATTATATCCGGAAATTCCTTTAACACGGTAAGTTCTCCGCCTACTATTGAGAAAAATGCCTCCGGATGGATTCTGCCTTCTTTTAGCATTCGTTTTATAATAGGAAATAATTGAAGATATGGACTTTTTGTTTTAAATCTGGTAATTTTGCCTTTTGTTTGAGAAAGCAAAGAACAATAGCAACAAGAGCAGTTGCAATGTATCCAATGAGTTATTTCAAATTCTCTAAATCTTGTATCTTCATCCCAATCTTTATCTTCAACATACGGACAATACCGGCAGCCTTCATGCGGTAAAATACCTTTTTTACAATTTTCAATTGCTTTTTCTCTTATTTCAATATATTTATTATAAAAATCACCTTCATAAGGTATATTAAAGTTTTCATAACGTTTTGTTCCACAAAGTTTATTACAAAAAGAAATCACATCATGTTTAAACGCTATCCCTCCTTGAATAAATTTACAACTTTTGTAACTCATATATAATCCTCACTATATAATTACTTTTTAACTTACAATTTTTAGTGCATATTTATTTATAATATACTCTGTTTTAGACCAAATGGTTAAATTAATATTTTTTTCGTCACACAATTTTTTAAAATGCCTATATAACTCACCATAATGACTTGGCAGGGGCGTTTCATCCAAATTTGTAAACATAACATACTTATTATCAATCATAAATTCAATATTTTTTATACCAATATCATCCATAAGGTTTACAAATTTTGTTATTTCTTCGATATTATCATTAATATGCTCAATAACTATATATTTAACGGTAACACCTATCCCGTTATTAACTTTAGCGTACTTTTTAAGATTATTAACACTGTCATAAAATTTATCAACACGCTTCAACTTTAAGTAAATATCAGGCGAAGCACAATCAAGAGATGTTGTAAAATCAACCATATTATTTTTAAGCAGTTTTTCAATAATCGGCTGATATTTAATATTATTGGAAAGAATATAAAAACGATTTACACCGTTTTTTAAAAACTCTTTAACCATAGGTTCAAATTCTTTAAGTACGGAAATATCTCCACCTTGAATACTGGCAACGAGATTTTTTCTGTCAAGCAGTTCTTGTTTATAAAGTTGTTTTAATAACGGAAGCATATCATAGTACTCGCTTTTTTCAGGTTTATAGGTAATTTTTCCTTTTGAATGCTGCATTCTTGCACAATATATACATCCGCAGTTACATTGAGTCCAATGACTTATATTAATCATATTAAATGTAGGAGATATAATATCATCGGGTCTTTTTTCCCTCAGAAAAAAACAACCCTTGCAAGGTGATTTATCAATATTTTCTTCATTTAACATATTAAATGCATCAATTTTAACTTGTCTAAAAGCCTTCCAATCAATTTTTTGACCCTTATATGCTTCATAATAAACAGGCCCAATTTGCCCTGAGCAGCACGACATGATTCTGTCATGGAAACAGGATAATACATTATTTAACTCATCACAAAAGTATTGTTTCATATTTACGCCTATAAATTAAGCACTAAGGCTCTATCATAAAATTCAAATGCTATATTTTCCTTTTCGCATCTATTTCTTATATATCTCAAAAGTTCTTTAACGTATTCGGGAACTTCACCGTTTTGTCTTACAAACCACTTTTCTTCAATATCCGCAATTAAATATTTCACCCCAAGTTTATTAACACATAAATCAAACCATTTATCTATTTCTTCTTTCGTATCATTAATATTCGGTATAATAATATATTTTACGCCTAAAGCTCTCGGATTATATTTTTCCGACGCTTTCGTATAATTTTTAATATTTTTACAGACATCATTAAACTTATCAACTTTTTTTACTTTTTTAAAGACTTCTCTTGAACCGGCATCAAGTGATATTACAATGTGTATATCAACACCATCTGTTTCCAGCACCTTAGCTGCCATTTTACTGTATTTTATACCGTTAGTATAAAGTGCAAAGTGTTTATTTCCATATTTTGCAAAAAGTTTAATTATATCATCAAATTTTTTTAATATGGTAGGCTCTCCCATCGCAAAAGAAATATGAGCTCCGGGTGCTTTTTCCAAATTATATATCTTCTTATTAAGCATTTCTTTAAACAAAGGGAAAATATCATAAGGTTTATATGTCCTGTGCTCTAATATTTCCTGATAGGCAAAACAATATATACAATTAGCATTACATTCATTAGAATGCCCTATCCATATCATATCAAGGTAATTATCTAAATCAGATTCAAATTGTTCTTCTGAATTTTCATCAAATTCTTCTATCCAATGGCATCCTTGGCAAAATGGAGGAATATCACCAAGTCTCATGTTTTTTACAAGTGTATTTTTAATATTAAAAACTTTTTCCCAATCAACATTATCTTTTGGACCCGAATAAGGAATTATATAATTATTATTTCTTTCTTTTGGAGAATGAATTGATAAATGACAGTGCCTGAAACAATCATAATGAATATATAAACCATGTGCCAAATATCTGCATCTGTACATTTTTCCCATATTCTCACCTCTTGAGAATATTATAACATAATATATTTTTTTACAAAATTTTGTATAAGTTTAATTCAATGATAATATTTATTTATGAGATATAAAAGCTGCAGATTATTAGAGCATGGAATATATATTTATCAAGACCCGGGGACACAAAAAATATGTGCCGGACATTGCTGTAACACTGACCATTTAGATTTTAACGACAGACTTTATTTATATTTTAACTTAAAAGAAGAAAACCTTAATTGGGATTATATTTTTAGTGAAAAACGAAAATTAAGAGAAAATGCGAAAAAAGGAATTTATCCGAGTCAATGTGATGGCTGCTTTGAATTGGTTGAAAATGAATGGGATGATGAAGATTATATCAACCATTTAACCGCAGGTCATATAATGAAATGTAATTCCAGATGTATATATTGCCCGACGGGCAGGATAGAAGAGTGGCATAACAGAGAACAAGAGTTTGATTTTTTACCCGTAATAAATGAGCTTACGGAGAAAAACTTGTTAAAATATAACGGTTCTTTAAGGTTTGTCGGCGGTGAACCAACATTAATAAAAGAATTTAATTATCTTGTTGACTTATTTTCTTCACACAATGTACCTGAAATATACGTGCCAACATCGGGCATAAAGTTATCAAAAAGTTTATGTAAAGCCATAAAAAAAATTGACAGTGCAGCTATTGTAGCAAGTATTGATTCGGGCTGCCGTGAAACATTTGAGAAAATTAAGGGTACAAAATTTTATGATATCGTTATGAAAAATATGAAAACATACCTTAACAGCGCAAGACTAAAGAATTTTGTTATTTTAAAATATATTCTTTTAGCAGGTTATAACGATAATGCAAAAGAAATAGAAATGTGGCTTAAAAACTGCGCCGATATGGGTATTGTTGAAGTTCAGTTTGATGCGGAACACAGCGTATGTTCATCTGAAAAATGCGAAAATAAAAAATATATTAACCGCACGCTTAAAATGCTTAAATATACCGAACTCGCCGCAAGGAAATACAATATTAAAGTAAATTCATTTCTTGCTTTTATGAACAGAGCAAAAAATATCTATGAAAAACAACTCACGGGCAAATACAAGTATAAAGATTTATACCTAAATATTGACGAAAATATAGATTTTGATGCTTTAAACAAACAAATAAGTGAAGATAAGTTTTCGCCCGAAAGAAGAGCCTTTTTAAGTTCACAATATAAAGACATTACAAAAGCAACCGATTTTGATAAAAAAATAACAGAACTTTTACAGCTCGGTTTTGATCTTGAATTTACTACCGAAAGTTCAATAAAATCACCTATTATAGAAGAAATACTTAAAACGAGTTTTTCTACAATCAAATTTTCTTATGCACATTCTTTATTTAAAGTACTAAAAGATGCAGAAACCAAAAGAATATATGCTAAAATGCCTAAACTGGGCAGAATTGAAATTGTTTAATTTTTTGAGAACAAAAAATGTAATTCTGATTTTAATCTGACAAGCGGTGAAATTTTTCGGCAGTTATAAACTTTATTTTCTATAATAGCGTCTGCCCAAGGTTCTAATTGAAGTTCAAACCCGAGTTTTTCAGCCTGTTTAGCAAAATACGAATACGCTTTTATAACGGATGATTCTATTACTTGATTTTTAGTGGTATCCATTTTGCTCTCATGGTGATTAACTGCTCTTGCAACTGTTTTAACACCCATATTTTTGCAGACTTCAAAAAATCTGTCTATTTCTTTTTTATTATCATTAACATTTGGGAAAATAATATATTTTAATTTTACTCTGCCGGATTTCTCTCCGCTTTCCATAATATATCTTGTAACAGTTTCAATAACTTCATTAAATTTATCAACTCTTTTAATACGTTTATAGGTTTCCTGACAGCCGCAGTCAAGCGAAATACAAATAGTGTTATGGTTATCAGCTTTCAGCATTTCACTTATAACGCTTTCATATTTAATTCCGTTAGTTAATACTTCCATTCTGCAATTTTGGGATAAAAGAAGTTTAACTATTGCGGGAAATTCGGCAAGCATAGTAGGTTCTCCGCCCATAAAAGCTATAAAAGAGTCTTGATTTAACCTCCCCTGTTTAATTAATTTTTCAATAATAGGCAAAGAATCATAATCATCGCTTTTTTTAACACCGTCATGAAAATCGGAACCGACTGAACAGTAAAAACATGCGGCGTTACAGTGTTTCCAGTTAAAAACGGTTATTTTAAATATTTTGCCGTCAAACTCTTTCCAATCCTGTTCTTTAAGTTCTGGACACAATTTACAGCGCTCTGGTATTATTCCTTTCTTCATTTCTTCTATGATTTTCAAACGGCGCTTTTCATTTTTTTCAAATGCATTTTCTTCGTTGTAATGAATATACTCAGGTCCTTCCCATACTTCATTACAATATTTAAAACCGTTAAATCCCAAGTCTATACTTCCTAATATATGATTACAGCATTTATATTGCATTTTATACTCCCGTTTGTTTACATTATACCAAAATCAATAATTTTATTATATATTTTACTTGGAGACTTAAATGAATAAAAATTACGCAATATGTACATTTCCTTTTAACGCAGCACAAATAAGCATGCAAGGTGACGTTTACGTCTGTTGCCCGCCTTGGAGCAGTAATTATACATTTGGTAATATTTATGAACAGCCATTTGATGAAATATGGAACGGAGAGCGTGCGCAAGAGTTTCGCAGACAATTTATAAACAATAATTACAAATATTGCAAGCTCGATTTATGCGTTAAAGACTGTGCGCAAAAAATTGTTCCGTCAGAAATTGTTAAAAAACCAAAAACATTTATTTTTTGTTATGACGCTACCTGCAATGTAAAATGTATATTCTGTCGCAGCTGCCACCAAAAGCAGGATTTATCATATTTTAATGAACATATGGATGAAATAATTTCAAACATGCTTGAAAATGCCGAAAATGTTGTTCTATCTGGAGTAGGCGAAGCACTATTCAGCCCGCATTCAAGAAAACTTATAAAACATATTGCAGAAATGTTTCCAAATATTAAATTTTCACTTATTTCTAACGGTATTTTATGCGATGAAAAAAATTTAAGAGAGCTTGGAATTATTGATAAGTTATTATCAATAACGGTTTCACTCCACGCAATAAAAAAAGAAACATACGACAAACTGGTTAAAAATGGCGATTTTAACAAAGTTATGGAAAACTTAAAGTTTTTATCAAATCTAAAACGCCAAGGAAAACTTGACAGATTTATTCTGAACTTTGTTGTTACCGCATATAATTACCGAGAAATGGCTGATTATATAAAAATGGCGGAGAAAATTGATGCCACTGTCGGTTTTTTGGAACTTTTAGAACTGGAAACAAATGAAAATGTTTATAAAGAACTTAATATAGTTGACGAAAATCATCCAAAATATAATGATTTTGTAAAAGTTATGAAGAATCCCATATTCCGCTCGGGTAAATGCACAATTAACGATACAATGTTAAATTTAAAACCAATAGGTTTTATTAAATCTTTAAAAAATAAGTTTTTAAAATAAGTTTATAATATAATATTTTTATAAGAATTTACGAGGAAAAAATATGTCATATTTATCGTGTGAATTTGTTGAAAACGGAATGTGTTTTATATATGACGCTGCTGTTTTATGCAGTTATTCGATGTGCATGAAATTTGAAGCGATAAAGATTATAGAGGATTATAAAGGCGAGTTATTTGATTGGGATAAAATAAGACAAATTAAGCAAGAATACCGTGACAGATTTGCAAAAAATGATATACCGCCAATATGTCAAGGCTGCCCAAGTTTAAAGGTTAAAGACTGGGCGGGAGATATGCAGCTTAAATATATTCTTATTAATCACTGGGAGAATTGCCCGTTAGATTGCATTTATTGCCACACCCATGAACGTAAAAAAGAATTAAATAAAATGAAACCGTGGAAAATACTTCCTGTTTTAAAAGATGCTCTAAAAAATAATATGTTAAGCTACGAAGGAAACGTTAATATAACAGGCGGAGAACCTACCGTTCTAAAAGAATTCCCGGACTTAATGAAATTCTTTTTAACAAAAACAAATATTTTTATAATGATAAATACAGCAGCAGTTGATTATTCAAAATGGATAAGAAAAGCAATCGAGCTGAAACGCTCGGCCCCTACAATTTCCTTGGACGCAGGTACAAGAGAAACTTATAAAAAAATTAAAAATGTTGACTGTTTCAAAAAGGTAATTAATAACATTAAGAAATATCAAAAAGGCTTAGACCCGATACGCAACAGCTTAATAGGATTAAAATTTATATTTATCCCCGGCTATAACGATACATTAAATGAAATTCAAAGCTGGCTTAAAATTGTTGAAGATTTAGGGATAACAAACCTTCAATTAGAGCTTGAACATCATTGGTACGAAAAAAATAAATATTGCCCCGATAACGTAAAAGAATATATTGAAATCGTTGTAAAATACGCACACGAACATAAATGTAATCTTTCATACAGGGAAATTCTCACAACCTGTGGTTATACCGAGGTTATAAGATATATTGATAACGGCAGGTAATATGGAATCTAAGCATATATATTGTCCGAATCCTTATATATTAGCTGAAATTATGCCGTATGGAAATGTATACCCGTGCAGCTGCGGTTGGATTAGGGGGTATTCTTTCGGTAATATTTTTGAACAAACTTATGATGAAATATGGAATGGAGATAAGGCAAAGGAATTCAGACAAAAACTTTATGATAACGATTTTTCACTTTGCCCCGGTTGTCAAAATTTAGAAATTCTTAAAGTAATAAGTGACAACGAACCTAAATTAATTTCCGCTCCGCCTGAAAGAGTGCTGCTTGGTTTAGATGAATTTTGCGACGTAAAATGTATATTCTGCCGACCCGAAAATTATAAGGTCAATCCTAATTTAATTCCTAAAAATAAGGAGGATAAGCTACTTGAAATATTAACTCCTTGGCTGAAAAATGCGAGATATGTAAAAACAAATGCCGTAGGAGAAGTATTCGCAAGCAAAATTTCAAGAGATTTAATTAAAAATATAGCAGATAATTTCCCTAATATAAAGTTTGAAATTATAACAAACGGCATCCACTGTACACAAGAAAACATTGAAAAACTGAATTTAACTAACCGCATTTCAATGATTACGGTATCACTTCATGCATTTAAAGAAAAAACCTATAACAAGCTTGTTAAAGGCGGCAACTATAAAAAAGTTATTGAAAATTTAAAATACCTGTCAGAACTTAAAAAATCAGGGCAAATTGAAAGATTTGAGCTTCATTATACGGTAACAAGTATAAATTATAAAGAAATGCCTGATATGATTAAATTTGCAAGGCAATTAGGTGCAAATATAAGATTTCTGGGACTTGATTGTTCAAGAGATTTGGAAACGTTATATAAAAAAATCAATATACAGAACCCAAAACACCCTCAGTATAATTCTCTTGTAAAAGTAGTTCATTCAAAAGAATTTATGCAGGCGCAAGACATAGTTATACAAGGCTGGGAATATTTTACGGGACTGGAGAAAGTATCTTTTTTAAAAAGGTTATTCTCCCTGATGAAGCCCGATTCCGACATCTAAATCTTTGCCTTTTAGTGTTCTGTATTGATTAGCGACCCCATAGAATTGAATATCAAGTCCTCTCTGTTTTACAGTTGCCACTATATAATCATAGAGGTCATCAATGTATGACGGAATATCATTTTTATTTCTTTCAAGCCAATCGGATTCAAAATCTATAATTACCTGCTGAATACCTATTTTTTGAGTTTCATCAAGCCATTTATTAACATCTTCAACCGTATCATTAACTTTAGGAATAATTATATACTTGGAACGAACCATTTTTTTATTATTTCCCTGAGCGTTAACGTATTTTTTTAATGTATCCATAACTTTATTATAAGCATCAACTTGTTTTATTTGTTTGAATTTTTGCCGATCTCCACAGTCAACACTTGCAGTAACCGACAAAGTATCTGTTTTCAATCCTTTAAGAACAGATTTAACGGGTTTTATAGCATTAGTATGCACCATTATATTTTTTTCACCTTTTTTAATGAAAAAGTTTGTTATATCATCAAATTCTCTTAAACTTGCAGGTTCGCCTCCGGAATATGCCAGTTCTCCAGAGTAGTCAATCATTCCCATTTTGTCCAGTTCTTTAATTATCGGCATAATTTTATATCGTTTTTTAGGTTTTACAAAATCATTTTGTAGCCTGTAACAATATGTACAATTACAATTGCATTCACTCCAGTGTGCTATTTGAATCCATTTAAATTTTGTATTATTATCCCAATCTTGCTCGGTTAAAGCAAAACAACCTTTACAGTGACTGTCAATTATCCCTTTTTTAAAATTTTCTCTAATTTCATTTATATTGGCAAGGAGTTCATTCCAGTTTAATTTTTCACCCCAGTAATCTTTTTTTATAAACAACGGCTCAGGTGTATTATTTCCCATAAAACAACACAGCTTAATGCAATTATATTCAAATCTTAATCCGTTTTGGATATTTGAACAGCTTACATATTTCAAATTAAAACCTCCAAATATACTTTGCCATATTAACAATATTATAATACAATTTGTTTATGAATAATATATGTAAACATCCTTTTAACAGTATTCAAGTACAAAATACGGGAGAAATATATTGTTGCTGCTGTTTTTGGACTGATTTTTATTCGTTCGGAAATATATTTGAACAATCATTTGACGAAATATGGAACGGAGATAAAGCAAAAGAATTTCGGAAACAATTTATTGAAAATAATTATAAATATTGTAAATTAGATGTTTGTGACCCTGCTTATGAAAATATTACGCCAAGTTATACTGCACCGTACCCCAAACGTATAGAATTCAGTTATGATAGGCACTGTAATGTACGCTGTATCTTTTGCCGCAATGAAAAAAACAAAGAAGAAGAAGAATATAACCGCCAAAAAGAAAAACGTATAGAAGATAATTTTGATAAGATTTTTACTCCCATAATTCAAAACGCAGAGCTTGTTGAATTAAATTCCGCAGGTGAATTATTCGCAAGCAAACACTCTGTTGAAATATTAAAGAAAATTATTAATATAAATCCTGATATAAAGTTTGGAATAATTTCAAACGGAATTTTATTTACAAAAGAAACAACACAAAAACTCGGACTTGAAGACAGATTAGATTATGCAATAATTTCAATACATGCATCAACTGAAAAAACATATAATAAACTTGTTGAAAGGGGAAATTTTAAAGCCGTTACAGAAAATGTTAAATATTTATCATCTCTAAAAAAACAGGGAAAAATAAATGCTCTTCAATTAAATTTTGTTGTAACTGCATTAAATTATAAAGAGATGAAAGATTTTGTTAAATTTGCAAAAGAAATGGATGGTACTGCATTTTTCATCAATTACCACAGACAAATTCAATCCGATGAACTTGAAAAGGATTTGGATGTAACACTTGATACACACCCTAAACATAACGAACTTGTTAAAATTCTTACTGACCCAATTTTTAAAGATGAACACTGTTTTATAAATGATTATCTTAAAAATTTAAAACCCGTTAAACTTTCATTAATACAGAGAATAAAGAATTTACTTAAAAAATGAGCCTTTATCTAAAATTTTTTTAATATAATCCCAAATATTAGCTTCAATACCTGCTTGAGCACATTTTTCCTTATAGAATTTAAACAGTTCATAATAATAATCCGGTATTTTAAACTCTCCGTTTTGAATAAATTCATTGTCACATTGATCAATCATAAGTTCTGAATTTTTTATTCCGATTTCTTGCATTAAATCAATATATTTGGTTAATTCATCTATACTATCGTTTACGCCTCGCACAAGAATATATTTTAATCTTAAAAGAATAGGCAATTTTACATATTTTTTTAGATTTTCAACAACATCATCAAATTTATCAACAGTTTTAATTTTTCTAAATGTTTCACGGCAGCCGGAATCTATGGAAATATTAACATCCACAAAAGTTCTATTTGCTATTTGAGCAATTTGAGGCAAATATTGTATACCGTTAGTAGCTATTTCTACCCTTTTGACTCCATTTTCCATGAAAGTATTGAGTAATGGTTCAAACTCATCAAGCACACTAATATTCCCACCCTGAAAATGAACATCAAGCTCTTTTTTGTCTATAATATTTTGTTTATACAATTCTTTTATTATCGGTAATAAATCATAATAATCACTTTTTTGGGGTTTAAGCACTATTTTTCTTTTTGATAAATATTGCTCACAACAATATATACAAGCACAGTCACACTGTTTAAAATGTTTTACTATAATAAGATTAGCTTTAGGCATTTTGGTAAAAAATTTGAAGCCGCCATACTCCTGATGTTCTTTTTCTTTTAAATCAAAACATCCCTCACACTCATGGGGGATTTGCCCATGGTCAAGTTGTTTTATCAGAAAATTACGTTTTTTTATAATATCTTTTACATGCTTTGGTTCCGGCACATCAATAGACGGACCTGTTCTTGTTGCACAGCAATAAAAGACTTTGAGTGCATCAAAATTTAATGTTTCATTTAATCTTTTGCAATAATAACTTTTTTTCATAATTCCATTATATAATATTTTTATGAGTTTATTAAATATATTCAAGAATAAAAAATCTTTGATGTGTCCATTATTGAACAACCATTTGCACTTTACATCAAGAGACACTTTAGAACCTTGCTGCAGCGCAAACATAGGCCCTGCTTTAGTCAGTAATTTATCAACAAAAGACTCAATTAAAGAATTTATAAAAGCCAAAAAACACTATATAGAGATGTTTAAATCGGGTAAAATTCCAGATAAATGCCAAAACTGCGTACATATTACGGAATATAAAAAGCAAACTGATTTTAGAATTAATAAAATTACGCTTAACCACTACACTCAGTGCAATTGTGCTTGTATATACTGCACACAGGGTAACAGAACTTTTGAAAAAATAATAGAAGATGAAAATAAACCCGTTTTATATGATGTTTTAAAATTTATTAATGAACTTTATGATAATAATCTAATTGATACCCAAAACCTTTATATAGATTTTCAGGGTGGAAATATTTCATGCCTGAAAAACCATGAAGATATTATACATACTTTTTTGACAAGAGGTGTAGGAACAATATATATTCCGACTAATAACATAGTATATATGCCCATAATAGAAAGACTTTTAGCTGCGAAAAAGGGAGAGCTATGTACAGCACTTGACTCGGGATGCCGTGAAACCTATTTAAAAATTAAACAAGTCGATAAATTCGACAAATCCGTTGAAAACTTAAAAAAATACATTGTTAAAGCCGGCAATGATTCAATAATAATAAAATATATCATCGTAAATGGTTATAACGATAATATGGAAGAAATTAAAAAGTTTATGAATTTGATGGTTGAAATAGGTATTAAAATAATAGTTTTAGATATCGATTACCGTGATATTATTGATAAAGCTTTTACAATTCCCAAGCACTACTACGAAATTTCAGACTATGTAAAAAAGACATGCCATGAAAACAATATGGATTTTGGTATGCCGCCATATACAACCTCCGTTATGGAACGGGGATATTCAATAAAATAACACTCAAAGAGATACCCAAGTAATTTTTAGGCATTTTCATAACTTATCTCACAAATTAAACATTTTTGTATATAATAAATTTATGAAGAAGATATTTATGAAAATATTATACAGGCTTTTGCTAAATAAGATTTATAATCCTTTTTTCGGTACAAATATAAAACCTATGGAATTTATTCCAAAAGAGAATGAAAAATATTTAGTAATTGCACCGCACCCTGATGATGAAAGCATCGGTTGCGGCGGTTTATTATCAATGTATCCCAAATTCTTTGATGTTGTTTGCCTCACTCACGGTGATGATAGCGATATAAGAAAACAAGAAATGCAAAAAGCTATGGCACTTGCAGAAATTAATAATTTAAAAATGCTCAATTTACGGGATAAAAATATTATTAACGGGCAAAAAGAATTTGATACAATAGATATTTCTTCATACGACATAATTTTCATTCCTTATATTTTTGACCAGCACAAAGACCATAAAGCTGTAAGTTTGTTATTAAGCAATAAACTTAAACACTCTGAATATAAAAGCAATCTGAATATAGCCTATTATGAAGTATGGTCAACCATAAATATGCCGCAATATTATGTTGATATATCAAAAGTTATTGATATGAAAAAACAAATAATTAACTGCCACCAATCTCAAACAATATCAAAGAATTATGCAGATAAAATTATAGGATTGAATTCATATAGAGGATTATTAAAGAATTTAGATGCCGTTGAAGCATTTTCTTTTATGCGGGTTAAAGATTTCCAAAAAATTATTCAAAAAATGATTTTTGAATAAAAAAATAAATTTTTTATACCCAAAATATTTGGTATAATCCTGTATGGGATGCAAAAAGCCAATGTTTAAGAAGAAATATATAAAATTTATAAAAAAAATCATATTTATAATTATTGCAATAGTCGTATTTTATCAATATTGTATATTGAATAAAGACATTGATATAACTTCTCCCATAATTGAAACTTGGCATGAATCAGACTATGTTAATGCATACTGCAAAGGAACAGTCGAATATGTATTACCCGATAAAACCCGAATAGATTGCTTAACTCAAACTGAGGCATGCGAATTTGATTGGGCAAAAAAATGGTATGAAGGTATAGGTCAAGCCTTATGGTATGCACAAAGTACAGGTAAAAAACCTTGTTTAGCTTTAATAATAAATTCTCAGGAAGATTATAAATACTTTAATCGTGCAAAAATTTTATGTGATAAATACAATATCAATCTTATTGAAATAAAAGGACAAAGGCTTAATAAATAATTAATTCAATAAAGATTTGTAAAAAATAATGATATTCCCTATCAATAATAATTCATATTATTATTTTTTGACATTATGGAAATTGATATTTCAACAACAAATAAATATTCTTTTAAGGGATACGATGCAAGAAGACTTCGCGGATTTTTGATGACCACAGACGAAGGACAAATTGCAAAAAAAATGCAATCAATCGGAGACCAAGAAGGATTTAAAATATTTTTATTCAAAAATAAAGATAAAAATGCAAACAAATGGACTATATGGGCACAAGATATAGTTACGATTTATAAAAACAAACTATTTTTTCACTATAATGATAAGCTTGAATATTGTATTAACTTATTTAAGCATATATCCGGTATATTACCGAATTGCACAATAAATAAGAGCAACGAAAAAGCCCCGAATATAGAAGGCGGCAATATGTATATAGTAAAAAACGGTGACAGAAATGAACTTATAATTGGAGAAGATGAACTTCAAGAACACACATTAGAAGAAATAAAATGTGCATATAATGTTGACAGGGTTATTACTATACCTCAGATGGATTTTCATATAGATTTATTTATAAGACCATTAGATAATAAAAGAGTTCTTCTTGCAGATGATAATATGTCTTTGTCAATGTTAAAGCAAATACTCGCAAATGTAGAAAATTATTCGGGCAATATGACAAATCAACAATTATCATATTCAGAATCTGTTCAAATAAAAAATACTATTATAGGGCTAAAAAAGCTTATCCGAGATTTTAAACAAGCCATCAATTCTAATGATAAACATTATGATAAAAAGGTCGAAGAAAAATTAACAGCAAACGGATATGAAGTTATAAGAGTACCAGGAAGAATATATAATTATAACAAAAGGCTAAAGCACAGTTGTAATTTTATAAATGCAAATGTATTAAAGAATAAAAATAATGAACTTGTATATATAACAAATGGTACTTTAACTGAAAGAATGTATAATATATCTCAAGAAATTCTTAAAAAAGCCGGAGGTAACATTGAAGATTATTATAAGCAAATAATATCTCCCTACATTAAACCTAATCATATCTACTTTGTAGATGGCGACAACAATTATCTGTCAGAAGAAATGCTCTATAAATTAGGTGGAGGAATACACTGCCTTTCTTCTGAAATACCTGAAAACATATAATCGTTTATAATACGTATATATTGTATATAAGCTTATTCTCAAGTTGAAATAATACCTCTAGGATGTAGTATATGAGAAATTTTCATTAAGAAATCCCGGTAATATTGAATTGGCTTTATTACGTATTTCATCTTTTGTCCATTTTGTATTATCGATAATATAATTATATAAATCATTAAAAAGTACATTAAGATTTAAATTTCTGCCTTGTATCTTAATCTTCTTTATACCTTTATTTATAGCTTTTTCAAATAATTCATTAGTCATTTGAACAGATTTATATGATTCGTCATTTTTAGGACACATATGATCCAATATATTTATAAATTGTTCACCAGATATTATATTATTAATTCTCTCATAAATTAATTTATAATGTTCTTTGTGATATTTACAATTATATGCACAACTTTGATTAGCTAATACCTCAACTCTGGAAATATCTTTAATTAATTTATCAATATTATCTATATTATCAATAACATATTCAGGTCTTAAAACGATTATATCATACTTATCAAGCATCTCATTATAAAATCCTGTTTCATCGAAATTTGTATTTTCTGCGTATGCAGCTAACGATTTTATAACTGAGCAAATAAGTACAGCATCTTTATAGCTTTGTTTTATATGATTGAATAGTTCATCAGAAGATACTATAAAATAACAATTATTCTCATAAGCGATATCAAGTAAATTATTACAAAATTCATCTTTTAATTGTTGTTCATTTATAGAAATATTATTAAATGTTAATGTTGGAGTTAAATTTATATCTCTAAGTTGTTTAAAATACGTGTCTACATAATCCAATTTAGAACAATCCATACTTATAATGGGGAACCTGCCGCTATTCCATTCACAAGAAGGTGATCCATATACATATTTAAAAGCAGAAAACTCTTCTTTCAAAAGTTCTTTCATTATAGGAATTAAAAAATCATATCCGAATAAAAAAGGTAAAACCAGTTCAATATTGTTCTTAATAATAATATCTTTCAGCATTAACGTGTTCCATCACTATCAGCAACATTATAATTATTCAGGTTTTGATGATATAAGACTGCCTTCTGATAAGCTCTTGCATCTTCACATAATACATCTGATTTTCCGACAGAACCTTCTTCATTTGCATAAATTGGACAATAATCACAATATTCACAATAATCATATTTAAAACATTCTTTTAAATCATTTCGTTTAAATGTTTTGTAAAATTCCGGAATAATTTTATTTTTTATATCTTTTAAACTAGTTGTTTTATAATTTCCAAGTATATGTTTATAGTATACACAAGGCATTATATTTAATGCGGGATCTATATATAATCGTTCAACGCCGGCCGGACATATCAATTCATCAGTTTTTTCGAATTTTTTTCTTGAAATATTCTCAAAATATTCTATATAAAATTCGGTAATATTATCTTCCCTAATTTTTGACTCTAAATTATTGTTTTGTTTATTATTAATAAAAATATGACTTTTGACAAAGTCAATATTTAATGAATCAGCAAATTTTTTTACTTCTTTATACTCTCCTTCATTATAAGACATATCAAAACATGCAATTTGTACATTCATACCACTTTCTTTTAATTTTTTTATTACTTTTACAGTTTTATAATGAGAACCTTCTATACCGGTAATCATATCATGTATTTTAGAATCCATACTATATAAACTTATTTGTATAAGAGAAGGATATATTTTTATGAGCTCATTAAAAAGGTTTTCATCATCATACAACTTTTGACCATTTGTTAAAATATATAAATTCAAGTATTTTTCTCTTATATATTTCGCTATTTTCAAAAAATCTTTATTAACAGTACATTCTCCACCGGAAAGCATTACTTTATAATTATTAAATTCATATGCTTCATCAATAATTTTTTTAGCTGTTTCAAAATTTATCTCACAATCTGGCATATTTTTTGGATTATAGCAATGTTTACAATTTAAATTACATTTATAATTTAATGCTAAATATAAACATATTAAAAACTCATTTTTTGTGTATATTTCATTAAAAATATTTTTAAAATATTGGTAATTTTCATCCTTTTTGCTAATTGCAATGTTAATATATTTTTTTGTAGACTTAGGTTCAATATCTTCTATTTGTATTATTTGTCTATATTTTAATTCCTGAAGAAATTCCCGAAATTCATTCTCTAAATGATTTTTTAATACATACTCATTAATTTTATTATAATCTTTATTAGTAATAATTAAATCCCATAATTCGCAAGAAATACCTTTCAATAAATATATAATATAATTTCTGACATCTTCAATATAACAAATAGGAGATTTGTTCATTATATGTATCGTTTTAGTGCTTATCCAAGGTTCTATTTTAATATTCACATTTTTCCCTTCTATTATGTATACAAAACTTTTGTAAAGAAAATAATTAATATAAACTTTTAAGTATGTTATAAAAAACTTTTTAGCATATTTTTATTGACAATCTGAGTTCTATTAGTTTATTTTAAAATCAATTCGAAGCACAACCTAACGCTGTATTACAACTTCTGTACCTTGATATATCACACCAAGCTATATGTTATAAAAAACTTTTAATAACAAAGTACTCAACTAAAAACTTCTTAGCATATTTTTATTGACAAACTGAGCTCTATCAGTTTATTTTAAAACCAATTCGAAGCACAACCTGCCGTTGTATTACAATTTTTACACCTTGATGTATCACACCAAGCTATTAATGAATTATTCCCTTCATCCATATTTAAAATTTCACCAAACATTTCATTTATCTGTTCAACAGATAATCCATCTAAATCCTTAGAATCTTTATCCATACTTTGCTCCTTTCAAATTTAACATATTACCTAATTCTAACTGCCATTTTTTATTTTTTTCTCCAAATACAAAAAATCCGGAATGTGGGGAAAAAGTCATTTCCCCAAAATATAACATATTCTTATAAATTATCCAATCTACCCGAACAAATTTAAACTCCTTTGACAACACTTTAGATAATTCAACAGCTTTTTTTAAATTATCATCTGCATCAAATTCAGTAGGAACTTCTACTTCAGAGAAAAAAGACAAATCAATCTTTTTATAATTTTCATCAAAAGTTGATACCAAACTTTTGTGTATAGTTAAATCTACTTTATATTTTCTAAATATTTTAGGTTTAGAATTAAAACAATATATCTCATACTCAAATTCTGATTCATCAGGATTTTCAATTAACATAGGTTCAATTATCAGTCTAGGTATTATTCCTTTATATTGTGTTTCAAAATCACTTTGATAAAAAAAGGATTTATTTAAATATTCATTTATTTTATTTCTAATCAAATTGTATATTGCAGGTGTAGTTAATACTTTTTGCTTATCTTTTATTTCTATATTCCATTTAGAAGCATGACTACATTTTATAATAAAATTTTTAGGAAATTCTTCAAAAGGAATATCATCAAATTTATCTCCTGTCCACAGAACAGGTTTTAAGCATTCCTCACCAATCTTTTCTTTAACCCAATCTCTAACAAGAACTTTATCTGTTAATTGTTTTTTTATCGGCAAATTATCATATAATTTAAGCCATTGAATTTTCTCATTAATAGTCTTTGGATTCTTAAGATTTAATTTTCTGCCAAATTTAATAAGATATGCTTCACTTAAAAAAAACGGATAGTCATCTTCACTCACATCCAATAAAAATGCATAATTAAATACAGGTTTACCTGTATTATACAGATAACTTATACTACGTTCTCTTTCTCTAGAGGATGATTTACCGGTTAACATTTCTAAAAATAATCCAAATTTGTTTCTCATATAAACAGTATATCTCATTATTTATTTTTTTCAAGTTGTACTCTAATTAATTATATTATCTTCAATGGATTACTTTGAAATTATTTCCCTTATTTCTTTATTTTTATATGCCGGACATATTCCGCATTTATTCTTTACATCGTTTTCACATTTTTTGCATTTGGGTGAAATTAATATTTCATCCTCATAAACATCAATTTTATTATTAAAATAATTTTCTAATGAATATATATCTTTAAAATTTTTAATATTTACATTACATAAAGAAGCTTGACTGTAACATCGAATTGCCGTTAAATCAGGAAATATGGTTATAGGTGAATTACATTTACGAGCAGTGGTTATTGTTGATATAACTTTTAACTTTTTTGCTAATCTATCCAATTTTAAAAATACTTTTTTATCTTCTATATTTAATAAACAAAATGGTATAGAATTACAATCAAAATACGGCACTATTTCATTATCAACACAATCGTTAAAAAATTTTATTAAAAATGGTTTAAACTCTAAATAACTTTCTAATACCAATTGTGTTTCTTCTTTTTCTGAATTAGAAACAGCAACAGAAAATCTTAAATTTTTATTTTTCGTAAGTTTTAACAAATCAAAAATATATGAATAATCCATTCCCAAATAATACAAATTAATTCCTAATTCAAAATTAATATTATATTTATTTAAAAGTTTAATATTATTCATTAATTTTTCAAACTTAGTTTTTCCTATATCCATATATGAATTACAATTAATAAGTAAACAAAATTTTGAATCATTAATCAAATCAATATATTTATCTAAATCCAAACCATTTGTAAAAATCATAACATTATTAAAATATTTATCATTTTTAACTATATCAATAATTTCAAGAAAACGAGAATGAAGCATCGGTTCTCCGCCAACTAATTTAAGCGGCTGTTCACTGCTACCTGTTTTTAAAAAATTTAAAACATATTGTAAATCTTCTATTGATATTTCTTCTTTATCTTTGCTTTTCTTTATGATATCAGCTGCAAAACAATATTTACAACTTAATTGACACTTATTAGTTAATGATATAGCAGGCATATATCGTTTTTTCCTCATTATAAATATTTAAATAAACAAATCTAGTATATCATAACAAAATTATATAAAAAAATAATTTGAGTTTTTAAATAATATATAATAATATAAATAAATATTACTAATTTTATGATAGTATTAATGGGTGAGTTAAAATATGAAAAAATATGTAATATATGATAATATAGAGTATTTTATGCCCTTTTTCTATTGTAATGACATTTTTATTCCTATTCTGGATGAATTACTTAAAGAGGAAATAAACCCAATCAAATATGTATATGGAACTCCATTATGTGCATGGGCAGGCGGAAGAAAGAATTTAATCCAAATAAAAAATTTAAACCAAATTGATTATTATTTAAAAAGTTTAAAAACACAAAATCTAACTCCTACATTTACTTTTAACAATATAAATAAAATTGAAGAGCAATTAAATGATGAATTTTCAAATAATTTGTTAGACATTGCATATCAAAATGATGCACACTTTATTGTTGCATCAGATGTTCTTTATAATCATATTAAATCTAGATATCCTAATGCCAAAATGCACTGTTCCATTATTAATCCTATTTGTAAAAAAATAGATGACAAAAATTTTGATGAAACAAAATTTTATAATGAAATGCTGGACAAATATGAAGTTGTTGTTATGAGACCTGAATATACTATTGAAAACATAGATAAATTAGATAAATTAATTTCGGATATTTCAAGAGTTGAAATCTTGATTAATCAATACTGTCAGTATAATTGCCAATATCATAAAAAACATTATATTTTATTAAATGAATATAACGTTTCACAACAAAAAATAAATCAAGACTCCGTACAAAAATTAACTAAAGGAATAACAAACTTAGATAAATTTGTAATGGAAAATTGTCCCAAACGGAATAATGCAAAATATCGGGATGTTACAATAACAAATGAACAAGTTAAACAATTAGTAAATATAGGAATAAAAAAAATAAAACTTCAAGGAAGAGATCACAATTTTGATGAATTATTTAATGAATTATACCAATATTTTTTCAATACAGAAATTACTCAAGAAGAAATAAGAAATAAAATAGATTTAATATGTGCCAAAATAATTCAAAATAATAAAAAATATTCTATTTTAATTGCAATGGATAAAAAATTATAAAATATTAATTATAATGAAAAATAAAATAAAAAAATTAAATATTCCTATATGGCCTATAATTCATCCTGAAGTTATATTTTCATTGTGCAAGATATATTTTAGCCAGAATTGGTCTTGGTGGGGTAAATATGAAGTTCAATTCATAAAAAAATTTTTAAAGATACATACGGCGAAATATGCAGCATTAACGGTAAGCGGAACCATGGCAATAGAAAATGCATTATATGCGGCAGGAATTAAAGCAGGTGATGAAGTTATAGTTCCGGCATATACTTGGATAACAACCGTAACACCAATTGTGAAAATAGGGGCAATTCCTGTTTTTGTAGATATAGATGCAAAAACATTATGTATATCTCCACAAAAAATAGAAGAAGCCGTAACAGAAAAAACAAAAGCCATAATACCGGTTCACTTATATTCAGCAATTGCTGATATGGACAAAATAATAGAAATAGCCAATAAATATAACCTAAAAGTTATAGAAGATTGTGCTCATGCGCATGGAGCAATATATAAAAATAAACCCGTCGGAACTTTTGGTTTAGTTTCTGCATTCAGTTTTCAACAATCAAAATTATTAACATCCGGTGAAGGCGGAATCTGCATAACAAATGATATAAATATCGCTGCAAAATTGGACAAAATAAGTCACATAGGATGTTCGATACTGGATAAATTCAATAGAAAAGATTATACAGTTCCTTATAATAAATGTAATATCACTGAATTTCAGGCAGCAGTACTTTCCAATCAATGTAATTATTTACTAAAAGAAAATTTTAAGCGGGAAGAAAATGCCGAATTATTGAGAAATATGCTAAAAGATGTAGAAATAATAAGGTTTCAAGAATCTTCCGAAGGTACAACCGCAAGAAGTTACTATAATTTTGTAATATTAATTAATACAAACAAGCTTAAGAGCGGAATTACAGTCCATAATATAATAAATGATTTAATACAAGACGGTTTATATGCCCAAAACGGATATTATAGTCTTGTTTATGATTATAATTTATGGAATATATCTGAAGACAAATACATAAAAAAAGATAATACAACAGCTCAAAATTTATCAAAAGAACTAATAACTTTTCCTCATACTTTATTATTGGCAGATAAAAAAACAATAAAAATAGCTGCCGAAATAATCAGAAAAAATGTGACAAAATATATTGATTAATATATAATTTTTTTGATGTTTAATAATTTATTTTTACAAAATAAAAAACCTTGTTTAAACTATATTGAAACGCATATAGTAGATCATTGCAATCTAAAATGTAATCATTGTTCGCATTTTTGTAACTTAATAGATGAAGAAATTTATATAGACCTGAAGCAGTTTATAAATGATATTAACACACTTGCATCAAAAATAGATATTTTCCATATAAGAATATTGGGCGGAGAACCATTATTAAATCCTAATATTAACTGTTATTTAGCTGCAGTTCGGCATGCCTATCCCAAAGCATTTATATCAATAGTAACAAATGGAATATTATTGCCTAAAATGGATGATAAATTTTGGGAAACATTAAAAAAATTACATATAAGCATAGATTTAACCAAATATCCGATTTTAGGTAATAAATTTAGTGAAATTTTAGACATTATAGATGACCATGATATGCAACCTGGTAATATAAAATTAGCAAAAAAATTTTATGAATCCGTAAACCCTAAAGGAGATTCCGATATAAAAAAGTCTTGGGGAATATGCGGAAGCAAATATAGTATAAATTTATGGCATCAAAAACTATATCCTTGCCAAAATTGTTACAGATACTATTACAACAAAAAATATGGGACTAAAATGGATTTACCGCCGGGGGCTGATATATATAAACTTAGTGGTAAAGAAATAGTAAATTTTATGAAAAAATATGAAAAACCTTTTGATGCATGCAGATTTTGCCTAGAGCAAGGCATAGTACATCAATGGTCAAACACGAAAAATGAATCGTGTAAATGAACACTCAGTTTAATTTTTTACTGCAAGATACAAAAAACCGTTGCATTACAGGTGAAAGGAGTGTGCCTGCTACGTGTTAGCTGATTATTTTGAACACTTAGTTTGATGTTACAAGATTTGCACGACAAACAAGGCGAAAGCTTGAGCCGTAGTTTGACGGGTCAGGAGAGCAAATTTTCAAGGCATAAGCCGTAGAAAATCACGAAACGCTGCTGAGGGTGTAGGCGAATAGCCGTACAGCCTCACATCAGGTGAGCAATAGCTCTTTTAACTATTGAATTAGAGCTATGCGAAACGTGAGAACTTGCGGAAAATTAACAAACAAGGATTATTGTTTCACACCTTCAAGTCGCTCACTATTTGCTTCGCAAAAGTCGTTCGCTATTTCGGTGCTACTTCGGCATTTCGCT
>CANQLG010000022.1 GCA_947624645.1 Candidatus Gastranaerophilales bacterium | reverse complement strand
TATGTGCTGCAGCGTAGTTACCGTCAACCGTAATTGTCTTTTTTGACATTTTATACTACCTCCATTCTCATATCTCTTCATATAATCTAGTTAATAAAAATGTACTTCAAAAATAGCTAAAATACAATTTTTATTTGTAAAAAAAACTTAATATTAAAAAATTTTTTAGATAAAAAATTTTTTTTGAATTTTATTAATATTGAAAAAATATAAGAAGGTTAATTATGAGAGTAAATTCAATTTCACAAACAAAACAATCATTTAAGTCATTAATAGTTACAAAAGATGCGGATAAATATTTAAATAAACTTTCCGTTCAAGATTTATTGGAAGTCATTAAAGCATCAAAAGTAATGCAAAATTATATGTACACTGATTTATATATCAATTCCAAGGGTGCTCAAGTGTATAATCTTATTGATGATGAAATATACGGCTATAACCCTCCGGAAAAATTGTTTATGAATACTTCCGGCAAAAATCCTAACGGGGACGGTTATTTATATGCACTTGTTCCAAACGATAAAAAAGGTAATAAACAGCTTATTCTGCTCCATACGGAAAACGATGAAGATATAACAAAAAAATATAATAAATTGTCAAATTCTAAAGGTATAGAAAGAACCATTGAATTTACTAAAGCACTTGAGCAAACTCTTGCACACAGAGTTAATACAGAAGCATAAAATTTGTATTCAAAAAAAACAGGATAGATAAACTATCCTGTTTTTTGTTACTGTTTTTTCTATTTATCAATTCTTATTGTATCAACTTCAACTTTGGTTGAATTAAAATCTTTATCAACTTCACCTTCAATAATAACGGTATCATTCTGCCCGGCAGTAATACCTGCCCAGTTTTTATCATCAATTTCAATAATAACGGATCCCGAAGCATCTTTAAATAAATATTTTTCTTTCCCGATTTTAGATACAATATTGCCTTTGAGCATAATATATGTATTATCCCTCAATTTTTTAATATCCGATGCTTTTGTCAAAACCGCATTTGTTGAACCCGTATAACCTCCTGCGGGATTTTGGGTAAATGCTGTATTGGTATCAATATCATTCGCTTTTACCTCGATAATATTGCAAAATAGTATTATCATTGTAATAACTAATAATTTTTTCATAAATTTATCCTCATTTTACTAACACAAAATAATGCAAAATTTATTTTTGCAGATTATACAAAAAGATATAAAAACAGGACTATTCATCTGTTCTTATAAATATATATTCTTTTTCACAAGGAATAAGCAATTGTAAAAAAAGGTTATATAAAACTTCTAAAATATTAAATTTCATCTAAATTACCCCTTTTACCTGACACATATTTTTTGTTATTTTAACTCCTTTTTTATAGTTTGGCTAGTGTAAAATATACAATTGTAAAGATATATTGATAAAAAAATATGTTTTGACTAATATCAACATGTCAGTTACAAAAGAAAGAAGGTAGAATTATGTCAAGAAGACCCGTTATTGCAGGGAATTGGAAAATGCATAACCTCCAGCAGGATGCTGTTGATTTAACAAATGGTGTAATGCAGTCATTGAGAGAAATAGATAAAGCGGCATTACCTGAAGTTATTATTGCACCTACATTTACTTCACTTTATGCGGCAAATAAAGCTTTAAAAGATTGCGGATGCGGCAAAGTAAGATTGGCTGCTCAAAACTGCTACTATGAGGAAAAAGGTGCATTTACCGGAGAATGCTCCGTTCAGATGTTAAAAGATACAGGCTGTGAATATATAATAATCGGACACTCGGAAAGACGCCAATATTTCGGAGAAACGGATGAAATGGTTAACAAAAAAGCTAAAGCTATCTTAGCTAACGGTTTGGTACCTATTATCTGCTGCGGTGAATCTTTAGAACAAAGAGAAGCAGGTGTTACCGATTATCATATCGCTTCACAAATTACAAAAGCTTTAAGAGATTTAACCGCTCAAGAAGTTGCAAAATCAATTATAGCTTATGAACCTATTTGGGCTATCGGAACGGGTAAAACATGTGACAGCACTGAAGCTAACAGAGTAATTGCAATGATAAGAAATGTAGTTAAAAGTTTATATGATGCTAATACTGCTGATTCAATAAGAATTTTATACGGCGGAAGTGTTAAACCTGAAACTATTAAAGAACAAATGGCTCAATCTGATATAGATGGGGCATTGGTCGGCGGTGCAAGTTTAAAAGTTGACAGCTTCAGCCAGATTGTTAAAGGTGCTATGTAATTTAATATTTTATAAAAAAGACGCCCGATATCGGGCGTCTTTTTTTATTTTGTTTTATTATTCAAAAATTAATTTTACATTTAAGTCAGCTTCATTGTATGGGCTTGATGGTTTTTCTTTCCATAATTTAATAAAGATACAAGGACCTGATGAGGTTGGTGCAGCACTGTTTTGAGTATAACTTGAAGAACTACTTCCGTTAATACTTAAAGAATGTGATTGCAGCGTGTAATTATTCTGTTTTACGGCTTGATTATTATTTTGCTCGGATTTTGTATTGTTAACTTCCTCAACCGGTCTAAACTGTAAATCTTCACGCGTAATTGACCAATTGTTGCATCCGCCTGATACTTTGCAAGAACCTCCCAAGTGTATAAAATCGGTTAGTTCTTTTATACTTGTACTAAGATTATCATTGCTTATATATTTAATATTATATGTGGACTTATTTTTATCAACAAAGATATAGTTATATCCCATATCTCTTGCATTAATTGCATTAATTTGATATCCGCCTTCACCCTTTGGTGTAATTAATTTTTTGTATGTTATATCTACTTCTTTTTGAGGTTTATAATAAACCGCTTTTACGGGAACCATCAGCAGCGGCATTATTGAGTATTCACTCACATACTCCGGAACTCTCGGAATTGCAAACGGATAATCAATAAATACCGGTAAAGAAGGGTTAATTAAACTTCTGCTGTGGCTTGACGGTCCGTTTGTTTCGATTACATAATTCTCAGGATTATTATAATCGTATGCAAAACTCCAGTCCATGGATATCCATGGTTTATTATCTACTATACCTCCAAATACTTCTTCCGACGGTTCATAATCAGGTTTTGCAAATATTGATTTTTCAACATATGATTTTCTTATGTTGTATATTTCCTGCTTTGATTTGTAACTAAGATTAATCGGACTGTTTATAGTTATATTTTCAACATCAGCAGCCTGCGTTTCTGTTTGTATTATTGAAGTAAATAATATTACCGCAATAATACCAATAAAAGTTGATAATAATTTTTTCATATTTCCTCCAAATATTTAATTTAATAATTATATTAATAATTTATTTATTTGATGTAATCGTTTGAATAAATTATATTTTATGATTATATCAACTTTCTTTTCTGTATCCTTTAGTTTCGGATATTTTTCTTCCAATGCTTTCTATTTTTAATTTGATACAATTCATACACTTTTTTGGAGAATCATTTATACATATTTTATTGGGATAAATTTCATATTTTTTTCTGTATTCACTTTCGGTGAAATTAGGCATAACCACATTAGCCCCGGAATTAAGCGCAATAATTCTTCCGTTTTCTCTTATGCTTTCCATTGCAGTAGTTGCAGGGATATTAATATCAGGCATCAAAATCCGAACTGTTGCCATTACTTTCAGGGCCATATCAAAATTATCTTTATTAGCATCCTTTAAAGGTGTATTCGGATGCGGAATTAATGGTCCTATTCCTACCATATCGGCATCAAGTTCTTTAAAGAATAAAATATCATTGGCTAAAGACTCGATTGTTTGATTTGGCAGTCCGACTAAGCATCCCGTACCTGTTTCATAACCGAGTTTTTTTAAATTCCAAAGGCATTGTACCCTGTTTTCAAAACTCATATTGGGATGAAGTTGTTTATAAAGATTTTTGTCAGTGGTTTCTATCCTTAAAAGGAACCTGTCTGCACCTATATCTTTGAATTTTTTGTATTCTTCGTATGATCTTTCACCTATACTAAGCGTAATTGCGACATCTTTTTGTTTAATTTTTTTAATCAAAGAACATATTTTGTTCGAATCCCAAAACATATCTTCACCGCTTTGGAGAACTATTGTTTTATAGCCTGCATCTATGGCAATATTTGCACAATCCAATATTTCGTTTTCGGTAAGCCGATATCTGTCAATCAAAGAATTTTCGGCTCTTAGACCGCAATAAAAGCAATTGCATCTGCATATATTGGAAAATTCTATCAATCCTCTTAGATGCACGAAATCATCTTTATACTGTTTTCTTGTTCTGTCAGCGGATTTATATAATAATCCGCCGTCAGATTTTAACAACTCAACAATTTCATTTTTTGAAAGTTTATGCTCTTGTTCGGCTTTTTGTAAAATATTACACAGCGAAAAGTGCTTGTCGTTGCATGATTCGTTCATTATTTCTCAGGTGTTCAAATACAACTGCGGGTTTTCCGTCAAAGTACCCGTTTAACAGTTTATTATGCATAGATTCTAACTTATTTACCGCTCTATAACCGTTATAAATTTTTACGGCTTCTGCTCCGCGTCTGCCATCAAGTTGTTTTGTAATTGAGTCAGTCACGGGTTTATTATTCATAAGATTTTTTACATCTTTTATGAAATTTTTTACTGATTTTAATTTACAGTTATTAATATTTTTTACCACGCCATAGCCTATTGCAGCCATGCCTAATACGCCGAGCGCAATTAAACCTGCTTTCAGTTTTTTATTGTCATTTTGTTGTACTATCGGAGGCTTATACGCCGTTCCTTTATTGGCTGAAAAACTGCACGGATATGTATTAATACTAACTCTGTTAATTCTCATCTTGACTTTCCTTCCCTTAGGTGGGTGTTCTATTATAACATTTTTTTTTAAATTTGCAAATAATTTTTTTAATTATTCTTTGGCGGAATAAAAATTATTCTAATTTCTTTATTAATGTGGTATTATAAGAATTGTTTAAAGGATAGATAAATGGGTGAACACTGGGTAGGTCAGTACGGTTTTATACATGTTCATTGGGACACATTAATAATGATGTGGATAGCTATGCTTTTTTTAGTTTTAATGGCAAAGCTTTTTGTAAGAAAAGTGGATATAATTCCTAACCGACCTCAAGTTGTAGCTGAATTTTTTGTTAAATTTTTTGAAAACAATCTTTCAGAAACCGAGAATCCTTGGGTGCATATTCCGCTCGTCGGTTCTTTATTCTTTTTTATTTTAACGGCTAATTTAATGGGTCAATTGCCTTTAAGATTGATACAATTAAAACATGGAGAACTCGCTTCACCTACAAATGATATAAACATGACGGCAGCTTTGGCTGTTATCGTATTGGTTTATTATGTATTTCACGGATTTAGAGAAAAAGGTTTCAGATTTATATACCATGGATTGAGTATAACCGGTATTATTACAACACTTGTAGATATATTGGAAATGGTAACAAGGCCGTTAAGCTTGGCACTTCGTCTTTTTGCCAATATTCTTGCGGGAGAAATATTGATAACGGTAGTATTAGGTTTGGTTGCATTTTTAGCACCGATACCCGTTATGCTGTTTGAAATATTTGTTGCATTTATACAGGCATTTGTATTTATGATGCTGGCAATAGCATATATAGCGTCAGCAGAATCAAAAGAGCATTAATCGAAAGGAGATAATAATGGAAGAAGTAAAAACAATATCGGATTTAGCACAGCTTGGTGCCGGATTGGCAATAGGTTTAGCCGGTCTTGGTGCCGGACTCGGTATTGGGGTAGGACTTAAAGGCTTAATGGAAGCTGTTGCAAGACAGCCCGAAGCCGCAGGTAAAGCTGTCGGATTTTTCTTATTGGGTGCAGCATTAGCTGAAGCTTGTGCTTTGTATGCTTTAGTTGTTGCCTTGATGTTAATCGGTAAAATTTAGGCTCAGGTTATGGAATTTGATGCAACATTTATTATAGCTATAATCAGTTTCATAGTTTTTCTCAGAAAAATGGATGATCATTTTTTCTATCCTATTTATTGCGCTATGAGTGCAAGAGATACTCGTGTGGCAAAGATATATGAATCTGCTGAGACTATTCAGAAATTGTCAGATAAATTGCTTAAAGAAACTCAAGAAGGACTGAAAAAATCCCGAGATGAAGCGCAAGCTGTTATTGCCGAGAAAACTAAAGAATTTAAACTTCAACGTACACAAGCCATTGCTGAGTACAGGGAAGAATTTTTCGGCAATATTGCTAAAGAAAAAGAAGAACTTAGAAATTCTGCCATTGATGCTAAAGAACTTCTAAAAGATAACATTGTTGATTTGGCTAAAGGAATTTCTTATAAACTGTTAGGAGATAATATTGATGCTTCTCATATAGATAAATCACAAATCAGAGAGGGCAATTAGGATATGTTTGATATTTTGTTAAAATCAAATACCATAAATTTCCTAATCGTTCTTGGGATGGCGATTTATTTTATATATAAATTTGATATTATGTCTAAGATAGAACAGGTCAGACGGGAAATTAAGGATTATATTGAAACCGCAAAACAAGAAGAAAAAGCTAAAAGTAATATCTATTATAAAATAAGTGATGAATATAACAATCTTCCCGTAACTATTGAAAAAATAAAGTCTGATACAAGAGGCAATGTAGAAAATTTAAAGCGAAAAATAGAAAAAGAGATTGAAGAACAGAAAAATGATATTAAAATCAATGCTCACAGGTTGTTGAATCTGGAAACAAAAAAATTTCAGTCAAAATTAATAAGTGCAATAACGGAGAAATCGGTGGATATAGCAAGAGAAAATGCCGAAAATCAGTTGAAAGATAATAAAGAACTTCATAATATTTATATTGATGAAGCTATAAATGAGCTTGACAGGGTACAATTATGATAACCGCAGATATAAAACAATTAAAAATAGCAAAAACATATTCAAAAGCGCTGCTCCAATCGGCACAAGAACAAAATTTGGCAGATAAAGTGCTTGAAGACTTGTTGTTTATCCAAGAGCTGATTCATACCAATGCTCAATTGTCAGATGTCCTTAAAAATCCTGTCATTAGGCTTGAAGATAAAAAAGATATTATTAATAGACTGTTGGAAAATAGAATTGACAAAATAACATTGGATTTTCTTCTGCTGTTACTTGAAAATAACAGAATTAATGCATTTGATGAATCATTAAATCAATATATTTATGCATATAATAAGTTAAATAACGTAGCTACTCCGGTTATTACGTCTGCTGTTGAACTTGATGAAATTCAAAAAAGCAGAATAACGGAAAAATTAAACCAAAAATTATCAAAAACAATTGCTCCGAAATATATAATAAATCCCGATATAATAGGCGGGCTTATAATAGAAATAGACGATAATACTCTTGATTTTAGTTTAAAATATAAATTTGATAACATGAAAAAAGAATTAACAAAGGGAAACAGATATGGTAACGATTAATCCTGATGAAATTACGGCGGTAATAAAAGAAAAATTACAAAACTACGAAACAAAATTAGAAGTGAAAAATACAGGTACCGTCTTAGAAGTAGCGGATGGTATATCAAGAATATACGGTTTAAGTGATGCAATGGCATCAGAACTTGTGGAATTTGATGACGGAAAAGGTACATTGGGAATCGTGTTAAATCTTGAAGAAGATAATGTCGGAGTAGTAATATTAGGTGACTATACTCATATAAAAGAGGGAATGAGTGTAAGAACGACAGGCAGAATTGCATCAGTGCCCGTGGGAGAAGGATTATTGGGCAGAATAATAGATCCGACAGGAGTACCCGTGGATGGAAACGGAGATATTCATTATGAAAAAACACGTCCGATAGAAAGAGTTGCCCCCGGTATTGTAACGAGAAAATCAGTATTTGAACCATTACAAACGGGTTTAACTGCCATAGATGCTTTAACGCCTATTGGTAGGGGGCAGAGAGAACTTATAATCGGTGATCGTCAAACAGGTAAAACTGCTATTGCTATTGATACAATAATAAATCAAAAAGGTAAAGATGTTATCTGCATATATGTTGCAATAGGTCAAAAGACTTCTACCGTTGCACAATTGGCGAAAACTCTTGAAAATTATGGTGCTATGGAATATACAATAATAGTTTCTGCTCCTGCTAACGAGTCTGCACCTATGCAATATATAGCACCGTTTGCAGGCTGTGCTATTGCAGAAGAATTTATGGAACAAAGAAAACACTGTCTTATAATATATGATGACCTTTCTAAACACGCACAAGCATATAGGGCAATGAGTTTATTATTAAAACGTCCGTCAGGTCGTGAAGCGTACCCCGGTGATGTATTTTATTTACATTCCAGACTTTTAGAAAGGGCTTGTAAGTTAAATGATGAACTAGGCGGAGGCAGTATTACCGCACTCCCTATTATTGAAACACAGGCGGGTGACGTTTCCGCATATATCCCGACTAACGTTATTTCAATTACAGACGGACAGATATTTTTAGAATCGGGTTTATTTAATTCGGGGGTAAGACCTGCAATAAATGCCGGAATTTCGGTATCTCGTGTCGGCGGTGCAGCTCAAACAAAAGCTATAAAACAGGTAGCAGGTAAATTAAGATTGGATTTGGCACAATATAGAGAACTTGAAGCTTTTGCACAGTTTGCAAGCGATTTGGATAAAGCAACAAAAGACCAGCTTACAAGAGGTCAAAAGTTAACGGAAGTGCTAAAACAGCCGCAATACTCTCCTTTAAGCGTTGCTAAGCAGGTTAGTATTCTTTTTGCCGCAAACGAAGGGCTTTTAGATGATATTGATAATTCGGGAATTAAAGACTTTAAACTCGGTTGGTTTGATTTCTTTGATGCAAATTTGAAAGATTTATCCGACAGACTTAATAAGGGTGAAAAACTTACTGACAGAGATATGGCAGATTTGAAAAATAATATAATAAACTTTAAAACTAATTTCTTTAAACAATAATCGGGAAAAAAATGGCAAATTTAAAAAAAATAAGAACAAGAATAAATTCCATAAAAAGTACGCAAAAAATTACACGTGCCATGAAAATGGTTGCATCTGCAAAGGTCAAAAAGTTTGAGAATAAAGTAAAAGCTTCAAGACCTTTTACTTATGAACTTGAAAAAATGTTTTACAGGTTATTACACTCACTAAACGATATAGAACCGGAACAAACTGATTTTAAAGAGCCTATTAATAATTTCCCTATACTCTTATCCGAAAGACCGATAAAAACGGTAGGAATTATTGTTATGACATCAAATAAAGGCTTATCGGGAGCTTTTAATGCCAATGTAGTGAGATATACCGTAAAAACAATTCAAGAATACAAAGAAAAAGGTATAAAGTGTGAATTATTTATTATAGGTCAAAAGGGATACAGCGCACTTAAAAGATTAACCGACGATTACGGATTTAAAATTACTCAAACATATTTAAACTTTAGTGAAACTCCAAATTCTTCACATGCAATGCTGGTTGCTTCAGATATGGCAAGGGCGTTTGTAAACGGTGATATTGATTCAATGGAGATTATAACCACACGATTCAGAAATTTAATGTCTTATTCCGTTGAAAAATGGGATATTCTCCCCTTGGATGAGTTGGATTACGATTATACAAAAGAAGAATTTAACGATATGGAGATAGAACCGAGCGTTCCTTCCGTTTTATCCGAGTTAGTTCCTCTATTTATATCAAGTATAATATTTCAAGCTATGCTAGAATCAATAGCAAGTGAGTTGGCATCAAGAATGACTGCTATGTCTGCCGCTTGTGATAATGCGGAAGAAATGATTGAAAAATTAACGGTAGATTATAATAAAGCACGTCAAGCTATGATAACTCAAGAGTTAACGGAAATAGTGGGCGGTACTGTCGCTTTAAATAAATAGATTATGTCGATATATAAAAAAATAATATTTGGATGTTTAATAACAGCCGTAGTATTTACGGGTATATATTTCAGTGCATTGTATACTTTGCCTAAAGTTGTTGATTTAAATAAATATAAGGAAAAATTAACAACACAAATAGAACAGGAAACAGGTTTTAAAGTATCTTGCGAGAATATGGAATTCAGGCATTCTTTTAGCCCGTATCTTAAAATATATATGTATCATACATTGGTATTGTACCCTGATGAAGAAGTTTTTTTAAAACTTAAAGAAACAGAGCTGAAAATAAAAATAATTCCGTTAATTTTTAAAAAGGTCGTAATAAAAAATGCAAAACTTACGAGACCTATAATAAATGTTACTTTATATAAGGATTTTTCAACTTCGCTTGAAAAATATATTAATCCCGATAAAACATTCAATGCAGGCGGATTTAACTTAAATGCAGTTGTTTCTGATACTCTGTGCGAAAATTATAAACTGAAAATATATGATGAATCCATAAACAGGACCTTTTATTTGGAAGGTCCTAATCTGATTGTAAAAAATTTAAAATTAAATGACAGCGCTCATATTTTGCTAAAGGGTGCTTTATTAGAAAACGAAAAAGAATATATAAAATACGATATTGATGTTTTATCCGATTTAAGCAGTGAAAAATCTAAATTTACATTTTCTCCTTTTAAATCTATATATGAATCTGATGTCAGAGCATCTGTTTCAGGTATATTAAAGCTTGATAAGAATAATATTAACGGGAATTTAAAAATTAACGATTTATCATTAAAAGCTGATAATGTTTATTTAAAGGATAACAATATAAATTTAATATTTAAAGGAGAAGAAGCGGAAATAAATTCCGTGCTGCATACTTCATTAAAAGACAAAGTTGAAATAGACGGCAGATTCGCATACGGGAAAAAACGTTATATTGACCTGCATACAAAAGCAGCAAACACAAATTTGACTAATTTAACCAAAATAACAAGTGAAATAACAAAAATATTAAATATTGATAATCCTTTAAAGGACATTAATTTAAAAGGGATTTTAGATGCGGACTTTAGTGTTAACTCTGATTTTAAGAAATTAAAATCGAAAGGCAGCGCTAAAATTAAAAATGCAATAGTGATAAGTGAAAAATTGCCGTATAAAATAACGGGCATCAATGCGGATATAAATTTTAATGATAATAAAATACAAATAGAAAATGCAGGTTTAAAAGTAAATTATACCCCTATAAAAATAACGGGGTTGATAAATCCTGATGTTACGGCAGATATAAAAGCTCAATCCGAGAATCTGGATTTAAAAGCCGTAACTGCAATGTTTATAAAAGATAAAGAACTTCCGGTTAATATCTTGAAAGGTAAATTATCATTTGAATCAGACATAAAAGGAAATTTGAATAAGTCTGTTAATACACAAACAAAGGCTAAACTATCACAAGTCGTATTTGTGGAGAAAACACAAAAACTTCCGGTGAGTATTTCTCAGGCAGATATAAATATAAACACGAATAAGGATAAGTATTTTGGAGATATAACCTGTTTTGCATCGACAAAATATAAAAAAACAAATATAAATTTAAAGGATTTGAAATTTACTTTTGATGACAAGGAAATAAAACTTCCTCAAAATATTGTATATGTAAATAATTCGCAGATAAATGTATCGGGCGACATAAAAAATTATCTTACAAACGCAGAAGTAAATATGAATTATGCGGGAAAAATAAATTCAAATGATTTGGGCATAATTCTTTCGGAATATATAAAAGAACCATATAAAGCAATAGGTGCATTGACTTTGGACGGAACCTGCCACATCAAGGATAAAATATCAAAGGTGAAAACCAAAATAAAAGCTGATAAAGATAACTACATATCTTATCTTGTAATAAAAGAATTATTAAATAAACCGTCCGTATTGAATGTTGATGCGGAAATCAACCAAGAAAATATAATATTAAAAGATTTATCTTTATATGAAAATATTCAAAATGCCCCCAAAATTATAGCTTTAGCAGGTCAAATAATAAATTCTAAAGCAATAAAGTTAAAAGATTTAAGAGTGCAAATACCAAATACCTTGAGTATCAATACAAACTTTTTCGGCGGAGAAGAAATATCCTTAAATGCAGATATAATCTTGAATAATACTGTTGATAAACCTCAAATAACGGGTAATGCAAAAATTTATAAATATAATATTAAAAAACTGCTAACATCAATGAAAAATATGGAAATAATCTTCAGTCCGAATAATATTAAAATTAATGCGCCTGATGTACAAGTAAACGGTTCGGCATTCAATATAAGTGCAATATTAAATCCTGTCATCGATTTTAAGAATATAGTAATAGATAATATGGAAGTAAATTCATTAAATCTTGATTTAAATTCGTTGTTTTATCTGCAAAATATGCCTCATAAAATAATGGTAACAATAAAAAAAGGCAGTGTCGCCATTAATAATTTTCAGGTGTTGGATATAAAAGCAAAAGATATAGTAAGTGATTTTGTAGTAGAAAATAATAAAATAAAGCTGTCAAATATCACTGCAAATGCCTATGCGGGTCAAGTAAACGGAAAAGTGGATTATAACTTTAATTACGGCAATATAGATATAGATATGACAGGTCAAGGGCTTGATGTTAAAAGTTCTTTGTATGACTTATGCAAAATAGAGGATAATCTTGCGGGGAGAGCAAATTTTAAAGCTCAACTATCAATGCGGACAGGCACATATAATGAGGTATTGAAATCCATCAAAGGCAAACTTCAATATGGCGCTCAAAACGGAAAAATGGGCACGTTGGGAAAATTTGAGTATTATTTGTATGCACAAAATTTATTATCACGAGGAATCTTGAATGCAACATTAAATTCGTTGGCAAATACTCTTCACAGAGATAATACCTCATATTTTAAAGAATCATCGGGGAATATAACTTTTGAAAACGGTTATATGATAGCGGATGAGATAACAACAACAGGCACAAATATGAGCCTGTTTATGCAAGGCAGACATAATATGTTAACAAATCAGGCTAATATAGAAATATATGGGCGAATATCCGACGAAATAAAAAATAAATTGGGTAGTTTTGGCAACGTATCATTAGCTGATGTAGTTAATACGAAACAAGATAAAAAGAATACAATAATAAGTGTACCAAATGAAATAATTGATAAAATACCTCAGTTATATAAAAAGAGCGATGAGAAAACAAATAATTTTAAGGTTAATATATATGGAGACATAAACTCATTAAATGCAATAAATTCATTTATGTGGGTAGTTCCGAAAGCAATTACGGAACAAACGGAAAATATTCCCGATAAAAAAAACTCGGAATTATAGATTAAACATTTTCCTTATAATCAAGATTTTCGTATTTGGAATGTTCTTCAATTTGAATACGTGATAATATTTCGTTGCTGTAAACTTGGAGTTCTTCTCTTGTTGTGCGTTTAAATTGTTTATTAAAGAGTTCCATTTTAGTATAATTAAATTCATTTTCCCATTTCGCAATGACAACGGTAGCAATACAATTGCCGATAAGATTAACGGTAGTTCTGCCCATATCAAGTATTTGGTCAACGCCAAGCAAAATAGCAACGCCGATAATAGGATAACCGAATCCGGATAGAGTGCCTGCGAGAACAACAAGTGCGACTCTCGGGACACCTGCAATACCTTTACTTGTAAGCATTAATGTACCCATAATAAATAGCATTTGAAAAGTAGATACTTCAATCCCCGTAATTTGAAGTGAAAATAGCATAGCTAAAGCAAGATAAAGAGTTGAACCGTCTAAGTTAAAAGTATAACCTGTGGGCATAACAAACCCTACAATATTTTTAGAGACACCGTAACTTTCCATAATTTTCATAGCTTGCGGGAGCGCAGCTTCGGAAGTTGAAGTGGTAAATGCCAAAATAGCAGGTTCTCTTATTGCTCTAAGCAAAGAAAGTACGGAAATGCCGACTATCTTACAAGCGATATTTAATATAACAAACAGGAACAATATCAGTGCAAAATACAAAGATAAAATGATTTTGGCATAATTAAACATAATACCAAGCCCGCTTTCGGCGATAGTATATGATATGGCTCCGAAAACACCGATAGGTGCAAAATTCATAACAAATTGTGTAAATTTAAACATAATTTCGGCTAAAGAAGAGATGCAGTCAAGAACCGGTTTAGCTTTCTGCCCGACTGCGCATATAGCCAACGCAAAAAATATTGAAAAAACAACGATTTGAAGCAAATCACCGTTCGCCATAGATTTGACAATGCTTGTCGGAAAAATATTAACAAGCATATCAATAGTGGAATTATGCGAGTTTTGAGCAGCCATAACTGAAGCCGTCTCAATCATATTTTGAGAAATGGACGTTTTAAATCCAAGCCCCGGTTTAAATATCAGCCCGACGCTAAGCCCGATAACCAAAGCAAAAGATGTGGCGCAAGCAAAATAAATAAGAGTTTTAGCCCCTAATTTGCCCAATGATTTAATGTTACCGTGAGAAGCAATCCCTGTAACAACTACTGAAAATAACAACGGAGCAATTATCATTTTAATCATATTTAAGAAAATGTGAGCTAAAGGCTGCATTTGTTTGCCAACAGAGGGAAATTTCCAACCAACAAACACTCCTGCAACTAAACTTAAAAATATGAATAAAGTTAATCTTGACGTTTTCATTAAATAATTGTTCCTAAGACAATTATATCAAAAACAAATTAACATAATTACAAATTTTTTATGAGCTAAATAAAAGTTAATAAGACATATTTTTATAAATCATATCGGAAGCTTTGACAATAAAGTCTTTACCCTGAAGATTATTATAAGGTCTTATAACCAAAATTACGACGAGATATTTTTTCCCGTTAGCGGTTTTAACAAGTCCTGCATCACCGAGCATAAAGCCGATATCACCGGTTTTATGAAGTAAAATAGCCTGAGGAGGTAAACCTGCCTGAAGTAAACGATTATTTTTGACATGAGATAAATAATCCGCAATTTGACGTTTCGAATCATTGGTAAGTATTGAAGTGGAATCAATGTTATAAAGCATTTTAGCCATTTCACGTGCGGTTGTAATATTTGTACCTTTAAGGTCAGGCAGCCATTCGTTAATTCTGGTTGTTTTTAATCCCCAGCTTTTCATAGCTCTGTTCATTTCTGGCATCCCGCCGATTTTAGACATTATCATATTTGTGGAAGAATTATCTGAATTTTGAATCATTATTCTTGCGAGATAATCCATTGTATGTGCTACACCGCCTTGAGAATACTGAAGTTTTCCTGAGCCTGATGCTCTATAATAGTCTTCTAAAACCATAGTATCGTTTAAAGAAAATTTTCCGGAGTCTATATCTCTAAACATCTCAATTAAAATCGGAAGTTTTATAATACTTGCAGCAGGATATGCCACATCAGCATTAATATTTACAAAAGATTTATCGTCATATTCCCATACGTATATTGCCGGCCGTATTTTAGGATATTGTTTAGACAGAGCAATTAAACCTTTTTTTAATCCTATACGTTCTTTAGATTCTTTAATATCAATCATTAAAGGTTTTTTATATTTTTGTTCTTTAATTACAAACTTGCCCAAAAATAAATCCTGATTAAGATAAACTCTTGTCGGATACATAAGTTGATTATAATTCACATTTAAAATAACCTTTTTTGAGGGCGGAAGAACACCTGCAACAAAAGATTTGAAAGAAAACGGCAGTATATAAAACATTAAAATTCCGATAAAGAGATACAATAATATATTATTTGACGACTTTTTCTTCTTTATTTTTCTTGAAACGGGTTTAAGCCGTTTTACGGGAGTATTCTTAAAATAATATTGCTCATACATATTTGTGTATAAGTCTGTGTTGTATGAATAATTATAAATTTGTTTCGGCAAAATAATCCCCCTACTCCAAATATTATATTGGATAAATAATTTGACGGCAATATGTAAAAAATTTTGAACTTTTTTAATAAATTTGTTAAAATTAAGACAATAAGAAAGGGTAATAAATGAATAGAATAATTATTTATACCGATAAGGAAAATACTGTATTGGAACAAATGGTAAGACGATTAACAGAGTCTGATATAGAAACAAAGCCTTCAGAAGAAATAAAAAATATGGCAAGTGAGGATATAACTTTATCAGTGCTGGATATACCTTTAAATGACTTAAAAGAAATATCAATGGTAATGAAATTTCCCGTACCGATATTGGTAATATCGGATAATATACCCGAAAATCTTATTATAAGAGGAGAAGCTTATGATTATATAGTTAATCCGATTATAGAATATGAATTATCAATAAAATTGAAAAACTTAATGAAAATAAAAGAACTGAAAGAACAAATAGGCAGTATTTCAACAAGGGATGACTTAACAGGACTTCATAACCGTAAATATTTGTTGGAACGGATGGAATCCGAAATGTCAAGAGCAAGGAGGTATAATTCAACATTATCTTGTATATTATTTGATTTAGACTTTTTTAAAGTAATAAACGATATGTACGGATATGAATGGGGAGACGTACTATTAAAAAAAGTTTCCGAAATGTTATTAAATCTTGCCAGAAAAGAAGATATAGTAACCAGATACGGAGATGAAGAATTTATGGTAGTATTGCCCGATACAAGCGAAGAAAATGCATTTATATTTGCGGAAAGATTCAGGCGAGATGTAGAAAAAATGCAATTTATACCGGCAGGCGAAATAGAACCGCACCCTGTAAAAATATCAGGCGGAATCGCATCGTACCCGTATATGGATAATTCTCAGGATAATGCAAATACACTTATAAGGTATGCTGAACACGCATTATATAATGCAAAAAAGAGAGGCAAAAACAGAATAGTATTATTTTCACAGGTAAATTTGGATTATTGATATGCCGATAGCAAAAGATAAAAAACCGATATCTTTTTCGTATAATAATACGGAAAGATGCCAGTCGAGATGTATAACCTGTAACGGATGGAAAACTCCTGCCGAAGTGCAGAATCAAGAATTAACGCTTGATGAATGGAAAAAAATACTTTTCAATATGCATAATTGGATGGGCAATTATCAATTTATAATATCGGGCGGAGAACCTTTTATAAGAGATGATGTGTTTGATATGGCAAAATATGCATCAGATTTGGGTGATACGGTAAATATAGTGACAAATGCATTGGCATTGCCCGATAAGTTGGATAAAGTCCTGGAAAGTGCATTCAGTAATATAACATTTTCATTAAATGCAGTAGAAAATCCCGCAATACATAATACTTCGAGGGGAAGACAAGATGCATTTGAACGTACGATGAATGCATTGCAAAATTTAATATATATGAATAAGCATTACGGAAATCATAAATGGAAAAATATATTTTTGTCCACGGTTGTAATGCCGTCAAATTTAAGTGAAATAAAGCCGATAGCGGAATTTTGCAAAACTGAGGGAATCGGAGTAAGTTTTCAATTGATGGATAACGGGGATGCTTTTTCTACGGCAGTAAATAAAGACAGCCAAATATACGGAACGGATATAAAAACAGCAGCTTTAAAAGCTATTGATGAAATGATAGAATTAAAAAACGACGGTTATCCTATATGCAACGGCTTTAATCAATTAAAAGCATTTAAAATGTTGATAGATACACCGGAAGAGATAAATACGCTTCCATGTTCCGTTGGTGAAAACAATTTTGCAATAGATCCTTACGGAAATTGCAGGATATGTTTTTGTATGGAGCCGATAGGAAATTTAAAAGAATCGAAGCCCGAAGAATTATGGTATAGTGAAAAAGCGGAAAAAATAAGAGAAGAAATACTAAATTGTACAAGAAATTGCAGATTATTAAATTGTAATTTTAAATAGGGATATATGACGGAAAAAAAATATGAAAAATATGTAAGCTGCACTTGGCTGGAATCAGGGGTTTGTTTTGATAACGGGGTATACGGTTCCAATGTGAAATTATGCTGTTATATGAGTGCTCCGGGCGGCGGAAATGTGATGATATTTGAAGATTATCACGGAACAAAAATTGATTGGGACAAGTTTTTTGAGATAAAAAGAAAATACCGTGAAATACAAAAAAGCGGCGGAACAGTGGATGGCTGCCGAGGCTGCGTTTTTTTGGAAGAACGTGAGTGGCTTCAGGAAGATTATATAGACAGTATTATTTTTGATCATTTCACAAAATGTAATTGCGCTTGTAAATATTGTTATACAGAAGAAGATAAAAAGGGTTATAACTCTTTAAAAACCTATAATATATATCCGATAATAAAAGATATGTTTGATAAAAAGATAATAAGAAGAAACGGAGCAATAGGTTTTGGCGGTGGAGAACCCACAATTCTGCCCGAGTTTGATAAACTTATAAATTTATTTTTAAAAAACGGGTTTACCAATATTAGGGTGCCGTCTTCGGGAATAAAATATTCAAGAATGATAGAAAAAGGGATAAAAACAGGGCAGCTTTCAGTTGTGATTTCAATAGACAGCTCCTCAAGAGAAACTTATAAAAATATTAAACAGCTTGATAAGTTTAATACCGTAAGTAAAAATCTTAAACGGTACGCAAAAGCTCAAAAAAATTCCTATAATGTAATAAGCAAATATATTATTATTCCGTATGTAAACGATACAAAAGAAGAAATAGATAATTGGCTTAAATTCAATAAAGAAAACAAAATAGAAATAATTGTAATAGATATTGAAAACAGCTGGCTTAACAAGTACAGAAAACAAGAACCAGATAAAAATATTATTGATTTGATTAAGTATGTAATGCAAAAATCAAAAGAAATGGGATTTTACAGGCTGGAAGTATGTGACAGAGCAAAATATTTATTGGAATAAACTATATTTCAAAACCGCTAAAGACTATTGCTTGGTTAAAAGAATTATTTTCTTCTTTAATGCACTTAAAGAAATCTCTGACTAAGATTGCATTATTTTGCAGAAGTTCAAACCTGTTGTTTCTGAAGAAATCTTCAATATACTCACCTGCTTGCAGATATTTTCTGTTTTTTATATACAGTTTAAAATTTTTGTTGCGTTTACTGATTTTTTTAACCGCAAAAGATAAAATTTGAGGCAAAAGGTCAATATATTGCGGCGGAATAATTGTATCAAGAAAATAATTTTTATTATCAAGAGTTTTAATTTCAATTAAAGCTTTAAGATTTTTAGAATCGGGATTTTCAAGGATATATTTGAAATTAGTTTCCGAATAGAACCCTTGAATTAAATTTTCATTAAATTCATTTTTTTCTTTAGACAGAGAATATTTATAATGAGTAATTAAAGAATCATTAAATAAATCGGCAGCTTTTTGATTATCGGAATTTTTAAACAGTTTAAACTGAAGTTCCTGAACATTGTCACTAAGAAAATTGATATTGGAAACAGCCCAAAGAGATTCGGTAGAACAGAACCTGAACCCGCAGCCTTTAACAAATAAATCAATCAGCTCCTGCTGATTATCATCAACGGAAACGTAAAAAGTATCAACGGCTCTTGCACCCAATTTTGCAATGATATATTCAATAAGCTGTTTACCTTCTTCATAAGCATTTTTAGCAAAAAACAGGCGCTTAATCTGCCATTTATAAGGGTTGCCATATTGAGCTTTAACGGTTATAACTCCTTTAAGATTTTTGAAATTATCGGAAACAACATAAGTTTCGGGTAAAAGTCTCAGCCTGACATCATAAATAAAATTTTGAATATAAGTAATAGGAACGGAAAGAAAAAATAAACGTCTGTAACTCATAACATTGTCTGAACAAACAACGGATATCAGTTTTTTTATTTGGAGAATATCACTATAACTTATTTTTTTTATTTTAGCCACAGAAACAATTCCTACAAACTAATTATACCTTAATTTGTACAAATAGTTAAGAAAAAATTAATAAATATTGAGTAAAAAGATTGATAAATTATAATTAAAATAAGTAATAATAGAGGATAGTATGAAAAATATTTTTGAGAAAAGATTAAATAATAATCCGTTTGAAAAAAAAGAAGCGGAAAAAGGAGAAATAAAAGAAACCATGGCTGAAGAAAATACCGAACAAGAAATAGTAGAAGAAACTCAACAAGAAGAAGTTTCAAAAGGAGAGTCTGCCCAAAAAGACGAACCTGAAACCTGTCAAGCCGCATTAGAAGAAAAAATAAAACAGGATTATGAGAATTTAAATAATCAATATTTAAGGTTAGCGGCGGATTTTGATAATTACAGAAAAAGACAGGCGCAAGAACGGGAAGATTTACTTAAATATGGCGCACAAGAGTGTATGAAAAAAGTAATAGAAGTAGTTGATAATTTTGACAGAGCATCAGAAGTTGTAAATAAAATTGATGATGTGGAAAAAATGAAAGAAACATTTTTTGTATTAAATAAGCAGTTAATGGATTCTTTAACAAAATTGGGACTGGAACAGATAAAAAGTGTCGGAGAGAAATTCGATCCGAATATACACGAAGCCGTAATGCAGACACAAAGTGAAGAATATCCCGAAGAAACCATAATAAAGGAATTGCAAAAAGGTTATAAGCTTGGGGATAAAGTATTAAGACCTGCAATGGTAGAAGTAGCCGTAAAATAAACATTAAGAGAGAACAGAAGAAAATGAGTGATTATTACGAAATATTAGGGGTGGAGAAGAACGCAACAAAAGACGAGATTAAATCAGCGTTCAAAAAGAAAGCAAAGGAATATCATCCGGACATAAACAAAGCTCCGGATGCCGAAGAGAAATTTAAACTGTTAGGCAAAGCATATGAAACATTAATGGATGATGAAAAGCGTGCAATGTATGACAGATATGGTGAAGACGGATTAAAGAATGCAGGATATACATCCGGTCCGTTTGACGGCGGTTTTGGAGATTTAAACGATATATTTGAAAGTTTTTTTGGCGGGTTTGGATTTTCAGAACGGGCAACTAACCCAAACGGACCTCAAAACGGAGCAGATTTAAGGTTAAATATACAAATAGATTTTGAAGAAGCGGTATTTGGTGTAAAAAAAGAAGTAAAAATAAGCCATTTAGAGACCTGTGATGAATGCGGAGGAACCGGTGCAAAAAAAGGCAGTAAACCCGAAACGTGTCCGACCTGCGGAGGCACGGGAAGAGTACAACAGGTTACTCAAACTCCGTTAGGAAGTTTCAGACAGATTACAACATGCCCGAAATGTCATGGTACGGGTAAAATTAATGTAAATCCTTGCCCAAAATGTCATGGGGACGGCAGATTGGAAGTAGAAAGAACACTTACAATAAATATTCCGGCAGGAGTAGATAACGGGTCAAGAATCGGACTTTCAGGCGAGGGAAATTGCGGTAAAAATGGCGGCAGGTCAGGTGACTTATTGGTTGTCATATATGTAAAAGAACATAAAACATTTAAACGTGACGGATTTGATATATACTCACCCGTAGAAATAACATTTCCTCAAGCTGCGCTCGGAGATACCGTTGAAGTTGATACCTTAGACGGCAAAAAAGAGCTTGTTATTCCTCAAGGCGTTGTTCAGGATAAAATACTTCAAATAAAAGGCATAGGAGTGCCATATCTTGGAAATTCATCTAAACGTGGAAATCATAATTTTGTTGTAAAAATTAAAACACCTCAAAGTCTTACTCCCGAGGAAAAACAACTGTATACAAAATTAATGGAAATTAATTGTAACAAAAAGACATCTTCTAAATTCCTTGATAAAATGAAGAATGTACTTCATAATTAAAGAGGTAATATGAAAATAAAAGCAATTTTAACGATTATAATAATGCTTATGCTTAATCTTAATGCAACTGCAACACAGTTGCCAAAAGAGGTTAAGGACTATTTGCAAGCACAAAAGAAAATTCCATCGGTAAGATATGACGGAGTAGTTGTATATAATAATAACGTTATGTATATTCCGATACTACCGGCATATCCGGAAAATGTTGAAAAATTGGAAATAAAGGTTACGTATCCCAAAAATCAGAAAATGGATAATTTCCCTGATATGGTGCTTTTTAATAATAATATGGCGTTATTAAAAGTAATAAGGACTGGGGAAAATACTTTAACTGTAAGAGATATACCTGATATGCCTTTAGAAGTTAAAACAGGGTTAATACCACAGGACATAATGGTACCAAGGGGTTTAGTTTTGCCTGAAAGTTTAGCGGGAATATTGGGTGACGTTAGGGTACCTTTAATAGGCAGTGCTAAAAACCCCGGTTTTATAATGGGGAGAAAAAATGCACCTTTACCTACCGGGAAAATAACCATAGGCGGAAATAAAAATTATTCGGTTCCTCAAAGTTTGAAAAATAAATTGTTTTTTGTCAATAATTTTCAAACCGAGTATCTTCAGGTGTATTCGGCAGAAGTGACCGAACCATTGTATTCATTTAAGACCTCGGGTGTAATAAAAGATAAAAAACCGATGTTGAACGGTAAATATTTGCTTACTGCAACAAAAGATAAAAAAAATCTTGATGTATTGGATATAGATAATGAATATGTAAGCAAAAATATAGATTTAAACTCAATACCGACCGAAATAGCCGTTGATGATGCAAATAATAAAGCATATGTTGCAAGTACGGCAGATGAGTCTTTATCGGTAATAGACTTAACAACATTAAAGATGACTGAAAAAATTCAGCTTGCAGGGGCGCCTCAAAGACTTAGTTTATCACCCGACGGAAAAAAATTAGCTTATTTGGATATGAAAACATCCAATATTTATGTATTGGATTTAGAATATGATGAATATGAAAATAAATTGATAACGAATTATCCTAATACAACAGAAATAATCTTAAAGGATAATGTCTTATATTTAATAGCAAGAACGTCGCCAAAATTGAGGATAGTTGAGTTTGACTTGCTGCAGGATATTAAAACTGCAAAAACAAAAAAAGATAAAAAACGAGCTAAAGAAAAAAAAGAAGAAGATAGTCAAGTAAATGCCGAAGCATACACTACTGATATATATTCCGTAAACAACATTGAACCTGAAACAGATACAGATACGGATGAAGAATTGCTGGAAAATGCAAACATGTATTCTACAAGTATTAAAGATGTGGAAATAGGAATAAAACCCGTAGATATGTTTGAAAAAAATAACAAAATATACATATTGTGTGCAGGAAATAACACGGTATATGATTTTGATATAAATCAAAATAAATTAACGGAAACAAAACTTCCTACGGAGGGTTTTTCGACATCATTCAGCCCTGTGCCGAACTCGGATTTGGCAATAATAACAAATATGGCTGATTTAAATTATGTAGTATACGATATGGCGAAAGATAAAGCATTACAAACCCACCCAATAAGTGAATATATAAATACAATAACAATACTGGAAAGAAAAAATGGACAGTAAGACAAACGTAATACTGGAAGAACTTGAAACTACCGCAGACGAATACTGGAATGTTTCACATCAAACGGGTAATTTTATCAGTATGTTAATAAAGGTAATGGGCGCAAAAAATGTATTGGAACTCGGGACATCAAACGGATATTCGGGTATATGGATAGCGGATGCGCTAAAGTATACCAACGGACACTTAACGACTATTGAGTTTTGGGAAAAACGTCAATGTCTTGCCAGAAAATATATTTCGGAATGCGGTTTGGCTGATTATGTAACATTTAAAATAGGTCAAGCCTATGATGTAATAAAAGATGAAATAAATGAAGATTTTGATCTTGTATTTATGGATGCAAATAAACAGGAGTATATAAAATTCTTTGAGGTAATACATCCGTTATTAAAAAAAGGCGGAGTTATTTTGGCAGATAATGTATTATCGCATGCAAAAAAGGTAGAACCTTTTGTAAATGCAATAACTAACCATAAAGATTATCAGGTACAAATTTTAGATTTACCGGATGGACTTTTAATGGCTTATAAATTATAGGAGAAAAGATGTGAATATTATAAAATCTGTTACAGGGGATGAAATAAATTTAAAGAAAACAGGTATATTTTATAATAAAGATAACCAAAAAGCTCAATATGTAGCAGATAAAATTAAAAAAATATTACAGCAGCATAATATAAATAGTGAAATAAATACAACGGAAGATTATAAATCCGATATAACCTTTGCAATAGTATTAGGTGGTGACGGAACAATTTTAAGGACTGCAAGGTATTATTCCGAGTATGAGGTGCCTATTTTGGGGATAAACTTGGGACGTTTGGGATTTTTATCTCAGGCAAAAGAATCTCAAGCGGATGAAGCGATAGATTTAATTTTAAAAGGTGCATATAAAATAGAAGACAGACTAATGCTGAGTGCTATGAACGGAGAACTTAACGCATTAAATGATATAGTAATAAAGGGAGAAAGTTTTTCAAGGACATCAAGATTATATGTGCATATAAATGATAATATTGTATGTGATTATCTTGCGGACGGAATAATTATTTCTACCCCAACGGGTTCAACTGCGTATACATTATCGGCAGGCGGACCTATATTGGCACCAATAATAGATGCAATCGTAATAGTACCTATATGTCCCCATACAATGAATGCAAGACCAATAGTAATACCGTCATCAGAGATAATCAAAATTACTTCAAGTCATATTAAACCGCTTTTAAAAATATCGGCAGACGGTCAAAAAACACTGAATATAGGTGTTAATCAGGAAATAGAAATTAAAAGAAGCGAAAATAGTGCAAAACTTGTTTTATTAAATCTTCAGAAAAACTCTTTTTATTCGGTGTTAAAAGAAAAACTTCATTGGGGATTATCTTGGAAGGGATAAAATGATAAAATCCGTCACTGTAAAAAATTATATATTAATAGATGAATTAACCCTTAATTTTGATGAAGGGTTTAATGTTTTTACGGGTGAAACGGGTGCCGGGAAAAGTATTATTATAGGTGCAATTGATGCTGTTTTTGGAGCTAAAGTCAATAAAGATGTTATAAAATCGGGAACGGATAGAGCTTATATTGAAATAACAGTTAAATTAAAACCTGATTTTAATAAGGATGTTTTTGTTAATAACGGAATTGAAATATTTGATGATGAAATAATTATTTCAAGAGAAATCCTTGCTGCAAATTCCAGATACAGAATAAACGGAGTACTTGTTAATCAAGATTTTATAAAAGAAATCAGAGAAAAATTTTTGGATATTCATACACAGCATCAAAGTTATAATTATCTGCAAACTAAAAACCATATAATATTATTGGATAATTTTGCGCTTAAGCCTCATAGAGATAATATTGAGATATTCGCTGAAAAATATAATCAATTGCAAAAAGTAAAAAAAGAGCTTGAATCAGCAAGAAATTTAGTTAAAAATTCAAATCAACAGGAGGAATTTTTAAAATTTCAATTAAAAGAAATAGAAGATGCAAATATAGAAAATACTCAAGAGTGTGAAAAGCTGGAAAAAGAGCTTGAAGTATTATCGAATATAGAAAAATTAAAAGAACTGTCATATAGTTCATATAATATTTTAAACGGAAATGATGAGAATATATTAAGTGCATTGGGAACTGTAAAATCAAATCTTTCTAAATTAAGTGCAACTGATGACGAAATAAAACCCATTGAAGAAGAATTTATAAATTCATATGAAACATTAAAAGAGATATCCTCACAATTAAGGAATTATTCGGATTCAAAAGAAAATGACAATGAAAGAATGGATTATATAGGAGAAAGATTAAGTCTGCTTGAAAAATTGAAACGTAAATATGGCGGAAGTCTGGAAGAGATTTTAAGTACTTATGACAGACTATTAGAGGAATTAAGTCATATAGAATGTTCACAAGACGACATTATAAGACTGGAAAAAGAAGAAAAAGAACTGGAAAGTTATATAAATAATTTAGCGGAAATAATATCTAATGCCAGAAAAGAACTTGCAAAAGTATTGTCAAAAGCAGTAACAGAAGAATTAGAGAAATTAGAGCTTCCGAAATCACGGTTTGAAATAGATATACAAGAGTGTCCTATCAATGAAAGAGGTCAAGACAAGGTTGAATTTTTGATATCCACAAATATATCAGAGGGTGTAAAACCACTTGCCAAAACTGCATCCGGCGGTGAAATATCAAGAATAATGCTTGCAATAAAAACAATATTTGCAAAAGCGGATGAAACAAACACTGTAATATTTGACGAAATAGATACTGGGATTTCGGGCAAAGCATCTCAATCGGTAGCAGATGCAATCAGTGATTTATCAAAAACTCATCAAATAATATTGATAACACACCAGCCTATAATTGCAGCAAAAGCCTCAAAGCATTTTTATGTTAAAAAAGAACAAACTGATGTAACAAAAATTAAAGTGTATAATCTTGACGGAGAAAACAGGATAAAAGCAATAGCCCTGTTAGCAGCGGGTGAAATTAACGAAGATTCTTCCGCATTTGCAAAAAATCTTTTGGGTGTATAAAATTAAAGTTTTCAAAAAAATATCCGATAACCTTTTTATAAACAATTCGGAGTAAGTATGAAAATTAGTAATAGTTCTGCAAATTTTATCAATAAAACTGAATTACAACAAAAAGTAAAAACTAAAATCAATGCTGAATTAAAACAAACAAATGCAGGTGCATCCGAATTGCTTGCAAACTATGCAAAAGCCAATATAAAATCATGTTCATTCGGTTCAAAAGATTACGTTAAAGTTCCTATACAAAAGAGAATGGAACTTGCAAAGTTTTTGGGAATAAACGATAAAGAGACCAAAGATAAACTTTTTGGCATATCTGATTTATTGTTCAGATTAGCTTTACCATTTTTATATATGGGAATGAATTATGAAGATATAGAAAAAATTGACGGTTTTTTGGAATTTGGAAAAGATGAAAATCAGATTAAAAATTATTATGATATTAGTCGCAATTCAAAAGAATTTCTTTTAAATGAACCTCAAAAGGCAAAAGAATTAGCTCAATATATACTGAAAAATAATGATTTAGCCATTGATGAAACTGAATTGGGAATAATTTTGCTTTGTGTTAATGATAAAACGGTTGGTCTATTAAAAAAAATAATAACAGATAAAGATAGTTTGATTGATGAAAATGATATACATGAGATATTAGTAAATACAACTGATTCAAAGGTTGAGTTTGCAGAAAAATTATTTGATTTTTCAAATGAAGAATATCCTAAGGATATAAAAATTGACATAATAAAAAATTTAAATGATTCTAATTTAGAATTGGCGGAAGAATTAACAGGTATAAATAAGGATATTATAGCTGAAGATAAAAAATTATACATAAATAGTCAGTTAAAATTTGATAGTGCTCAAATTTCTCAAATATTAAAAGGTACAAATAAAGATACAATTGATTATGTAAAGCAATTGTTAAACGATCCTGATATATCTTATACAAATAAAGAACTGGCATTAATCATTTCAAACTTAAATGATTCATCATCAATAAAATTAGCGGATAAATTGATAAATGATAAATCCGATAATAAATTTAAGCCCGAAGAAATTTCAAGAATACTTAAAGGTACAAATGAAAATACAATAGAATTTGTTGAGGAATTTTTATTTAATAATGAAAAATATACAAATGATGAAAAAAGTATAATTTTAAATTGTATTGATGATATAAATTTAGAAGCCGCAAATAAACTTATAGAATTACCTGATAAATATTCAATATATCCGGAGGGAATAGAAGAATTATTAAAAGCTACTCAAACATTAGAAGAACAAAGAGAAGATATAGAAGATAAAAAAATTAAAACACAAGTTGTTTTAAAAGTTTTAGATAAAATCAATATTTATTATAATCCTTTTTTTAAATCTCAATTGGAAGAATTAATACAAAAATCAAATAAAAAAACTATACCGATAATTGAAATGATGTTAAATTTGCCTGATAAATATGACATTAAAGATATTATATCGGTAGTTGAATCAACAGAAAATAGCTCTTGGTTTGGGTTGACAGTGGGTGATAAAAATAAAGTTGAGATGGCGCAAACATTATTATCATTACCTTATGATATGGATTTAAACATATTAAATCAAATAATACAAGGTACACAAAAAGAAAATGTTGAGTTTCTAAAAAAACTTATCGTGAATAAAGACAAAATATTTCTTCCTGAGGAAATAACGGATATTGCAGTTGCCTTGATAAGCAACCGAAATATATCAACCGAAAAGTATGAAGAACTTGAAAAATGTATATCTTATATCCAAGAAGGCGAAATGCCCACAAAGTATTTTCAGGCATTAGTCAAAAAAATAAATAAAATAAATTATAAAGATATAAAAAAAATGGAGCGAATACTCGGCTTGGACGTTATGCTGGAATTATCCGCATATGATATAAGTAAAGGCGCTGAGTTAGTAGAGCTATGTAATAAACAAAATATTAATGAAATTTCATTAAAAAGGAAAAAAACACTGTTAAGAAAGTTAGTAGAAAATAACAGCGGACTGTTTCATGTAAGCGATAAATTAAAACAATATTTCCCTTTAATACCGGCAAATCAAGAAGAATACTGTTCATTATTGCCGTCAATAGTCAGGTCAATAGGTATTGAAACAAATACGTTATCTGATGACGAGATAAAAGATTGTAAAAAGAGTATAAATAATCTTGCAGAAGAATTAAAATCAATAAGTGATGAGGAATTTAACAGTTTAACAATAAGTCAGGAATATAAAAAATCAGATTTTATAAAAGATGTTTATGAATCGGTAAAAGATCTTACTCCGCAAGAAAGACAAAAAGTATATGATTATTACGGGTTTGAGTTAGTTCATAATGAAAACGGAACACAACCAGATTCTAAAAGAAAAAGTAAATTTAGTATTTCGGGATATCCCGTAAATTTAAATAACGGGAAAAAATTAGCTCAGATAAATAATCTGCAAACAAAAGCAGTAGTGGAACAATTGCGTCCGAAAGTAATTGCTTTTTCAATGAATAATCCTATAAAAACAGAAAATAAGTTACTGGAAAAATATTTAAATCAAACTTTAAAATATTTTCCCGAATTAAGAACTCAAATAGAAAAAGGTCAACATGGAACGCACACTTTTGATTTAATAAAGCATTCTTTAAAAGTTATGCAAAAAATAGTTCAGGATCCCAATTTCGAAGAATTATCCGAATCTGATAAACAAATAATGCTTTTAGCATCGTTATTTCACGACCAAAATAAAACGGAAGGGAAGCGGGACGGAGCACATCCTCAAGAGAGTGCATTTGATACATACTATATAGTAAATAAATTGAAAATGTCAAAAGATGACAAAATTAAATTATATACCTTAATAAGGTACCATGAATGGCTTAACTACCTAAATTCCAATAAATCTGATGTTATAAAAAGACAACAATCTGTTGCATTTGATTTGCAGTATGATAATTTATTCGAGTTATCAAAGATATTTACCCAGGCTGATATGAAAGCGGTAAAGAATGACGATTATTTTTATGAACGATTTAAAGATGCATTCAAAGAACACTCTGAAGCCATAGAAAAAAATATAGCTGAATTAAAGACCTCGCAGCCGTTAATGCCGGTAACACCGATACCGAAGGCAAGTGAAATTGAAAAAGCAATAACAAGAGTAAATGCAGACGGTTCAACAAATATAAAAGGCGTATATAAAAATAGAGGCGGACTTGTAATAATAAAATATAATGAAGTAGAAAATGGAGATTGGGAAAAGATAGGATTTCCGAAAGGCTCGATATCAAGTGGTATAGAGGCTCACGGATTTTCGTCAAGAAGAGGCAAGATACAATCAAGTGAGGATGTAAATACAGGGAATATAAAGTTCTTTGCGCATGGATTAGATTATTCAAACCAGTTGGCAAAGTTTGAAGCATTTGCGCTTCCGGATTCAGAAGCATTATTATCGGTAAGTTATACGGAGCGGCCCGAGAGTAAATACAGATTTTTTAGGACACAGGGAGTGTTATTAACGACCCCGACAAAATATATGCATGGTGGTGGAGAAACGGATGCAGGTTCAGGTCGCGGAAAAAATATAGATGAATTTAAACGGAATTATATATTTGGCGGATTTAGAGAAAGTGACCGAAAATATATATCTGAATTAATAAAAGATACACTTGGAATGACGGATGAAGAGTATATCAAATTTGTAAAAGACAATGCGGATAAACCGTTTACGTCGATAGAACCTGAAGAAGTAAGAAATAAAATAATACAGGCATTTTCTGCGATAAATTCAAATACTCGCAAAGGGGACCGAGCGTATAATGAAATGTATATAACAAATCCCGAGGTAATGGGAGTATTTGCGTACAGTGAAAATGATAAAGTCGGAGATGTAATAAAGTTTGTTAATAAACAAAAAGACTTTTTGAAAAAATATGCTATTAAAAAAGATATGCCGTTTATAGTATTTGGTGATTAATATTTAAGGCGATATATAGGTGTATTTTATAATTTTGGAGTAAAAATGGATATAAACAAAATTAACAGAATTAATAATGTAAATAATCCAGTACCAAGAGAAAAAGAGAAAAAGACTTCAGGTCTTGAACCAAAGCAAGCAGATATATCTGCATCTGAAGCTTTAAATGCATATGGCAAAGCTATTGTTAATCATCCAAGACAAAATGAAACAGAACTATTTAACAAATTACTTGCCGATGCTAAAAAAAATTATATAGAAAAATTAGATAATATGGATACTAAAGGCAGAATAAATAATAGGAAAAAAAGTTTTATACAATTTATATCTGACATTAGTCATGACGGTTTAGATTCAAAAGAAATAAATAAAAAATGCAAGAGTTATCTTTTAAGCGGATACTTAGAAGATGACATGAAACTTTTTAATGAATTATTTTATTACGCAACTCCAGCTTCAGGAGATGATATAGCATCCGTACTTTATAATGTTATCCCTGAGAATAAAGATATTTTACAAGCAATGTTAGATTCTGAACAAGCTTCGTCGCGCAGATTTTATATGGATGATCTTGCTATAATTATACCAAACGTTACCCCTGAGAATAGGGATATACTGCTAGAAATGATAAAAGATAATAATATTGTACGCATACCTTACGGATATGGTGAAGTTTCTTCTAGATTTACGGGAGCTTTTATTTCTAATATTCTAGAAAATATAGATATGACTCCCGAAAATATGTATATCTTAAATACATTAATTAAAGCAAAAAATGAAAATGGTAAATTTCTTGATTTTGGCACTAGCGATATTATCTCCATCAGTTCAAACATAACCCCTGAAAATAATGAAATATTTAAAAAATTATGTAATGCCATAGATAAAGATGGTAATTATAAGTTTAAAGGAAGCGATATTAGCCTGATTCTTTCAAGCATTACCCCTGATAATAAGGATATTATATTTGATGTTGCAGATATATTATATACTGCAAAAGATGAATATAATGACTCCAGGTTTAATATACATGGTATTACTGATATTTTGAAAGCAATAACCTCAGAAAATAAAGAAATTTTAGATACCTTAATTGATTGTAAAGATAAAACAGGCAATAATTTTAGATTTGATGGTCGTGGAATTGCCTGCATCTTTTCATACATAACCCCGGAAAATAAAGAATTTGTAAATACTTTAGTTAATACAAAAGATAAAGATAATAACTTCAGGTTTAATAGTTATGAAATTATTTCCATTTTGCAAGCAAGAACCCCGGAAAATAAAGAAATTTTAGATACATTAATCAATACAAAAGATAAAGACGATGATTTCAGGTTTTGTGGCTCTGATATTGCAGGCATTTTATCTTGCATAACTCCTGAAAATAAAGAAATTTTAGATACATTAATCAATACAAAAGATAAAGACGATAATTTCAGGTTTTGTGGCTCTGATATTGCAGGCATTTTATCTTGTATAACTCCTGAAAATAAAGAAAATTTAGATACCTTAATTAATACAAAAGATAAAGACGAAAAATTCAGGTTTTGTGGCTCTGATATTGGATACATTTTATCAAGCATAACACTTGAAAATAAAGAATTTGTTAATACTTTAGTTAGTTCACAAGATAAAGACGGTAATTTCAGGTTTGATAGATATGGTATTACTGACATTTTGAAAAAAATAACCCCGGGAAATAAAAAAATTTTAGATACCTTAATTAATGCAAAAGATAAAGATGATAACTCTAGGTTTTCTTGTCAGGATATATCTACTATTTTGTCAAAAATTACCCCCGAAAATAAAGATACTTTAGATAAATTAATTAATACAAAAAATAAAGATAATAACTTTAGGTATTCTGGTGAGAATATTGCTTACATATTGTCAAAAATAACCCCTGAAAATAAGGAAGTTGTTAATAATTTAGTTAATGCACAAGATAAAGACGGTAACTTTAGGTTTAAGTATTATGAGCTTGCTTTAATTTTGTTAAAAATAACCCCGGATAATAAGGATATTTTAGATAAATTAATTAATGAAAAAGATAAAGATAATAATTTCAGGTTTTCCGGTGAGAACATTTTTAAAGTTTTTACAAAAATATCTCCTAAAAATAAAGAAATTTTAATTACATTAATAAATAAAAAAAGTTTTTCCGGTGATGATATAGCGACTATAATGCAGCATGCCTTTCTTACTGAAGAAAGTATTAAATCAACAAAAAAATTAGTTGAACAAATAGAAGAAAAAGAACTAACACCGCAGTATATAATAGCAGTCTTAGAATCAAATACAATAACGATACAAGATATAAAGGCCGTAGAACGGATAATCGGGAAGGATGTAGCAAGAGGATTATCAAAAGATGATATAGTAGCAGCTGCACAATTTAAGGGATTAATAAATAAACAAAATATAAACGAGATATCTCAAAAGAGAAAGAAAGAGGTAGTAAGGAACCTTGTAGCAGCGAATACGGGAGTATTTAATATAAGTGATGAACTAAGGCAATATCTGCCGTTATTGCCA
>CANQLG010000021.1 GCA_947624645.1 Candidatus Gastranaerophilales bacterium | reverse complement strand
CTGCCGAATAAATTTCAGTAAGTAGTAAAAAGTAAAGGAAAATAAAAAATGAACACAGATCCGATAGCAGATATGCTCACAAGAATAAGAAACGCTAACATGGTTTCTTTAAATGAAGTAGATATGCCAAGTTCAAAATTAAAAATTGAATTGGCAAAATTATTAAAATCAGAAGGCTATGTAGAAGACTATCAAGTTGTTGATAAAGAAAACTCAAGCTTTAAAACTTTAAAAATCACATTAAAATATGATGAAAAATCAAAACCGGTAATTTCAAATCTTCAAAGAGTATCAAGACCGGGATTGAGAAATTATGTAAAAGCAAAAGATATACCTCAAGTGTTAGGCGGAATGGGTATAGCAATCATATCAACAAGTAAAGGATTATTAACCGACAGAAAAGCAAAAAAAGAAAATGTCGGCGGTGAAGTTCTTTGCTACGTATGGTAATAAAGTAAGTAAATAATTTAATTGGAGATAAAAAAATGTCACGTATAGGAAAATTACCCATAGAAATACCGGCAGGTGTTGAGGTAACAATAGATGGTCAAACAGTAACTGCAAAAGGTCCTTTAGGAACTGAAAAGGTAACTGTTCGTCCTGAAATACAAGTTGAAAAGCAAGAAAATTCAGTTGTTTTAACAAGAGCAAATGACGATAGAAAATCACGTTCATTGCATGGTTTATCAAGAACTTTGGTAGCGAATGTAATTAACGGTGTAAAAACAGGATTTACCAAGAAACTTGAGATTGTAGGTGTTGGTTATCGTGCTCAAATGCAAGGTAATACTTTAAACTTAGCATTAGGATATTCACATCCTATTGATATACCAGCTCCCGAGGGAATAAAAATATCGGTTGACCAAAATACAAAGATAACGATATCAGGTCCAAATAAACAGACAGTTGGTGATATTGCAGCATTAATAAGAAGCAAGAGACCGCCTGAAGTTTATAAAGGTAAAGGTATTAAATACGAAGGCGAACACATCAGAAGAAAAGCCGGTAAGACAGGTAAGAAGTAACGGATTTTGCGTAGGGTAAAGTCGAACGAAGTGAGCGAACCCGAACATGTGAGAGCAAAGTGAACGACAGGGCAAAGCCCGAAGTGAACTACTTGTTCGAGAGAAAGCAAAATCCAAGCCCCGTAGAGCGGGCTCATATATAGGCTCAAATATAAATAAGTAAAACTAAATATAAGATTGCCAATATAGACCCTTACATAAGTAAGAAGGTCTGGGTGAAAGGAAAGAAAAATGATTAAACAAGTAAACAAAAAAGAAGCAACACAAAAAAGACACAAAAGATTAAGAGCTAAACTTATGGGAACAACCGAATCCCCAAGGTTAGCCGTATACAGAAGCACAAAACACATATACGCTCAAATTATAGATGACGTAAAAGGTATAACAATAGTATCAGCTTCATCTTTAGATAAAGATATGAGAAAAGATTTATCTCATGGCGGTAATATCGAAAGTGCAAAGGCAGTTGGTGAAGCAATTGCTAAAAAAGCTTTAAAAGCAGGTGTAAAAGATGTCGTTTTTGACAGAGGCGGTTTCTTATACCACGGACGTGTTGCAGCTTTAGCTGATGCAGCAAGAGAAGCAGGATTGAATTTCTAATTTTTTTGTTTTTTAAAAAAGCCTGAGAATTTTCTCAGGCTTTTTTTGCTTCATTCCAAAGTTTATCCCATTCTTCAAGTGATAACTGTTCAAGCGGTTTATCTGAAATTGATTCCATTGTTCTAAATCGTTTGATAAATTTTTTATTTGCTTTTAATAGAGCTTGTTCCGCATCTATTTTATTCCATCGTGCAAGATTTACAATGGCAAATAGAATGTCGCCCAGTTCTTCTTCTTTATTTTCGGCAGTTTTTGCTTCTTTAAACTCTTTTATTTCAGATAATACACAATCGTATAAAGCTTGTTCATCCGGCCATTCAAACCCGACATTTACGGCCTTTTTACTGATTTTTTGCGTACTCATTAAGGCTGATTGAGAACGTGAAATCCCATCCATTATTGATTTTCTGTGAGGTTTTTCTTCTTGTTTTAATTTTTCCCAATTATCCAATATTTCGTCAGTTGAATTAACTTTTACATTACCAAATACGTGAGGATGCCTGTGGATAAGTTTCTCTGAAATACCTTTTGCAACATCTTCTATATCAAATACATTTTCTTCTTTAGCTATTTGTGAGTGTAATACAACCTGCAATAAAACGTCACCGAGTTCTTCTTTTATATGTTTGAAATCATTATCATCAATTGCATCTACCGCTTCGTAGGCTTCTTCAAGCATGTTGCGCTTCAATGATGCGTGGGTTTGCTCTCTATCCCATTTACATCCGTTTTCGCTTCTCAAAATTGCTATAATTTCTATTAATCTTTCTATATTGGGATAATTCATACTTTCTCACTATTTTTTTAAAAATTTATATTAATGAATTTGAATCTTCTATTGTTATTACAACATCGCTGGTATTACAAAAATTTCTTACCGGACTGTGAACATAATGAAATTTTGATATTTGAGGAATTCTTTTTTGCATTAATCTTATCATGTCATTAGAGATTTGAGTATTATAACCGATAATTTGAGAATCTGTAATTTGAGAAGATCTGCCCATGCAGTCAACTTCATAACCTTGGGTCTTTAAATCTTCTCTTAATGTTGTTGCTTCTATTTCTTTTGATCTTGAATATAAAATTCCGACGGTAAAATCATCTTTGGCAAGTTCTTGTTTTTGTCTGTATATTAATCTGTTTATGACTTGCTGAGTTTTTTCGGGATCCAAAATCCAATAACTTGTTATACCTTTTTTGTTAGGAGCTCCGGGGAGCATCATAAATTCGACTTTATTTAAATCTATATCTCTTGATATTGCTGCATATTGTGACATTTGATATAAATTTAAATCTGTTTTTGTATATAAATTTGCTATTTTTAACGCTTCGGGAATTTTTGTTAAAGTTTCGGGTGCTTTTATTTGTTCAATAAGCGCCTTAATAAATTTTTGCTGACGATGAACTCTGCCTATGTCGCCTAAATTATCTTTTCTGAATCTCAAATATGCTTCGGCTTGTTCTCCGTTAAGAATATAATCTCCTTTTGTAAAATTTATATGCAGTTTAGCTGAATAATCATTATAATGCATATTTTGGTCAATATGAATAGGCACACCACCGATTGTATCTATAAGTTTTCTAACACCTTCCGAGTTAATGATTATATAATTATGAATTCTTATGCCAAGTGTTTCTTCAATAGTTCTTTTTGTTAATTCAATACCTCCGAGAGCATAGGCTGCGTTAATTTTTTGTACGCCATGTTCATCTGCCAAATATACTTTACTGTCACGAGGAATTGATATTGCATTTACACTTTTTCCTCTGGTATCTATGTTTAATATTATCATTGTATCTGATCTGACACCCGAAAATGGCAGCGTATTCGGTCCGTTTGAATCAACTCCCAAAATCAGAATATTTTGATATCGGCTTAACATTTTAAAATTAAATTTTGATGGAGTTAAATCAGGCTTTGCACTTGGTTTTACTCCTGCTATATTTTTATCCGTAATGCTATCAATAGTTGTTTTTATGTCATCATAGTTTGTTATGATATGCATTATTAAATTTGTTAAGGCTACAACCAATATTACTATAAAAACAAACCTTAATATTACCAGCAGTTTATTTTCGTTTTTATCGTTTTTTTCTTTATATTTTAAAAAGACACTGTATTGCTCATCTTTATTTTTTAATTCAGACATAAATAAATAATCCTACGTATGCTTGTAATATTTTACTTCAAAAAATATAAATTTTGTACCGTACAATTGATTGATATAATGTTTAGCCTGTTGATTATGTAAATTTTTTATGATTTCATTAAAATATGGAAAAAAATAAAATAGTAGATAATGCTGAAATTAAAGTAAAACAATACTTTGAGCTTGTCGATAAAATAAAAGAATATAATCAGGAAAAAGTATTAAAAGCCTTTTATAATAATAAAATAGGGCTGGAACATTTTTATACTGTTTCGGGGTACGGGCATGATGATATGGGTCGGGATGCTTTGGATAAAGTCTTTGCTGATGTATTTAAAGCCGAAAAAGCCGTTGTCAGAAATCATTTTGTATCAGGCACACATACACTTGCGTGTTGTTTATTTGGAAATTTAAGAAGCGGAGAAAAACTGATAAGTGTGGCGGGAGCTCCTTATGATACTATGGAAGAAGTTATCGGTAAGCGTGGTGATAAACGAGCTTCTTTAATCGGGCATGGAGTCTTGTATGATGAAGTTGATTTACTTAATGGTATAGATATTGATTTTAACGAAATAAAAAATAAAGTTGATAAATCAACAAATATGGTATTAATTCAACGTTCAAGAGGTTATTCTTTAAGAAAATCATTGAATATTGAAACTATAAAAAAAATTATAGAAACGGTAAAAAACATAAACCCCAAGTGCATATGTTTTGTAGATAACTGCTATGGTGAATTTGTAGAGAAATTAGAACCGTTAGAAGTCGGAGCGGATTTAATAGCCGGCTCGTTAATAAAAAATCCGGGAGGCGGAATAGTGGAAGCCGGGGGATATATTGCGGGTAAAGAAGAATATGTAAATCAAGCGGCATACAGATTAACTGCTCCGGGTATCGGCTCAGAAGGCGGTGCTATGCTAAATCAATTAAGACTGATATTTCAAGGGTTGTTTATGGCACCTTCTGTTGTGTCTGAAGCCGTAAAAGGTTCTATATTGGCTTCACAGGTATTTGACGATATCGGTTTTATTTCAACTCCAAAGCCTAATGAAATAAGAACAGACATTATACAAACAATAAAATTCGGAGCACCCGAACCCTTAATAGAGTTTTGTAAGACACTTCAAATGTATTCGCCTGTTGAATCATACTTAACTCCTATGCCTGATAAAGTTCCGGGATATGATAATAAACTTATTATGGCAGGAGGATCTTTTATAGAGGGTTCTACAATTGAGCTTTCGGCAGATGGTCCGGTTCGTCCCCCATATGCAGCTTATATGCAGGGCGGGTTAAATTATGCTCATGTTAAAATTGCGCTTAAAGGTATTGTTGAAAAACTTGTCAGATAATAGTCTAAGTGAGATAATAATTTTTAAAAGGGGTTAATGTGGCACAAAGACTTTTAATAGCAGATGATGATAATGAAATCAGAGAACTTTTGGAGTTTGATTTATCTCATAGCGGTTATAGCGTTGATTGTGCTAAAGACGGTGAAGAAGCTCTTCAAAAAGCACTTAGCGGTTGTTATGATTTAATATTATTGGATGTTATGATGCCAAAAATGAACGGCTTTGATGTTTGTAAAAATATAAGGGCATCCAAGCCGGATATTCCGATATTAATGCTGACCGCTAAAGGTACTATTAATGATAAAACTCAAGGGTTTAATATGGGAGCTGATGATTATATTGTTAAGCCTTTTGATATTCAAGAAGTACTGTTAAGAGTCCGTGCTCTTGTAAGAAGAAGCCCCGCTTCTAAAAATTCTTCCGTTTCACAAGAAATTTTAAAAGTCGGTGATATTGAAATTTTCCCTGATTCATTGGAAACGGAAATAAAAGGAAAACGAATTAAACTTACTCCAACAGAATTTGAAATTTTATATTGTCTTATGCAGCATTTTAACAGTGCCGTCAGTCTTGCCATGCTTTTAAATGAGGTTTGGGGCTATAATTCTGATGATGATGTCAGAATGCTTAGAGTACATGTAGGCGGTTTAAGACAAAAAATAGAGGATAATCCAAAAATCCCCGATTATCTTCAAACAGTTACTAATGTTGGTTATAAACTTACTCCTTTTGGTGATACGGAAGCTGAGTGATGAAATTTAAAAGACTTAAAATTGTTGAACAAATTATAATTATATCTCTAATTGGGGTTTTAGTACCTTCTGTTATTGCATGGTTTGTTATAAATAATGTCAGTCAGCACTCTATAAGACAAGAGCTTGGCAATTCCGCTACTATGATTGCTAAAATTATTGAAAATAATATTTTTTCGGTTATAAGTTCGGATCAACACCGTGTTAATGAAATTACTATTGCGGTAAAACATATTCCGCTTGAATCTCAACAGAAGTTGTTTTTACGGGATTTAGCTATAAATTCTGTTGTGTTTAAAGATTTTGAAATCATAAGACCATCCGAAAACAGTGATTTTGATAAGGATAATCCTATAATTTTTAATTCCGATACCGAAGAATTGTGGCTTACTGACAAAATTCATGATGATAAATATTTAAAAGCGGAAATAAACACTAAAGTTATTAAAGATAATATATTTAATAATCTTGGTAATGAAAAAGACAGAAGAATTTATGTTGTAGATAAAACAGGTAAATTAATATTTTCGCATAATTATGATGAACAAGATTTTAATAAAAGTTTGAAACAGCTTCCCATAAATCTTGTTAATAATATTGCCACTAGATTTGACGAGATAAAAAATCAACCCAGAGTTTATCTTAAAATGGATGGTTTAGGTTTAATAATTATTGTAAATACGTCAAAAGAATTGACGGAGTCTACAATTAATAAAGCAAGATTAAAAATACTAGCTTCATTTTTAATTGCCGCAATGGTTACAATAATGCTTACTTTATTTTATTGCTATTATCTATATTTTAATATCAGGCAGTTGTTTAAAGGAATAATAGCCGTTTCGAGAGGAAACTACAAAAAACCTATTCTCCCGTTAATAAATATTTTTACTCCAAGAGAAATAATATTTCTTGCGGAAGAGTTTAACGGGATGATTACGGAAATCAACGCAACATATAAACAATTAAAACAAAAAAATAAAGAGTTAAAACTTTTAGACAGTTTCCGCTCGAATCTTGTGGATACGGTAAGTCATGAATTAAGAACGCCTTTAACCAGTATAAGAGGCTATACTTCAAGGCTCTTAAGGACTGATATTGAGATTGATGATGAGACTAAACATAAATCATTATTGATAATAAAACAACAGTCGGAAAGATTATCCCGTATGATAGAGGATTTATTGGTTATTCCCGATATAGAAGGAGCTAAACTAAATATTAATTTTGAAGCTGTCAATCTTTTAAATATTGTTGAGGCATCTATATATTCGGTAAAAAATATAGAAGACAGAAAGATTGATAATGAAATTACAAACGATTTTCCATTGATATATGCAGATAAAGACAGACTGGAACAAGTAATGATAAATTTACTAGGTAATGCCAATAAATATGCATATCCGGATAGTGAAATAAAAATAACCGCAAAATCTGACGGTGAAAAAGCTGTAATAAAAGTTATAAATAAAGCAGATTATATAGAAAAATCGATACTAAATAAGCTGTTTGATAAATTTATCAGAATAGATGACAGAACAACAAGAACAACACGCGGAACGGGATTAGGATTATATATAGTAAAAGGGCTTATAGAAGCAATGGGAGGAAGTGTAAGTTTAAAATCAACGGAAGATAATATTTTTACCGTTAAATTATTATTACCGTTATATAAAGAGGAACAAAATGAAGCTTGAGTTTATGAAAGAAGCAATAGCAATTGCAAAGACATCCGATAAGGATATACCCATCGGTGCAATAATTGTAAAAGACGGTAAAATTATTGCCAAAGCCGTTAACAGGCGTGAAAAAAATCAAAATACCGTTCATCATGCCGAAATTCTTGCTATTGAAAAAGCCAATAAAAAACTTAAAAATTGGCGTTTAAACGGATGCGAAATGTATGTAACGCTTGAACCATGCCCAATGTGTGCAAGTGCTATTTTACAAGCAAGGATAGACAAGTTATATTTTGGTACTCCTGATTTATTGAACGGTGCTTTCGGGTCTAAGTCTGATATGCGAATCATTATGGGATATGATATTGAAGTTAAAGGCGGTATTTTAGAACAAGAATGCAGTTCAATTTTAAATAATTATTTTGAAGGATTGAGAAATGCTTAAATTGCAGCTGGATAAATATATTGAACAGTATGAAACTGTTGATTTTATTAAAGATGACCCTGTACAATTTGTTCATAAATTTCACACCCCAAGAGATATTGAAATTGCAGGCTTTATAGCTTCTATGTTTGCTTACGGAAAAAGAGAAGTTTTTATATCTAAACTGAATTATATATTTAATATTATGAAAAATAGTCCTTATGAGTTTGTAAAGGATTTTGATTATAAAAATAATCAAATAAAATCTTGTGATTACAGATTTTCAAAAGACTGTGATTTCGTTGAAATTATAAGGATTTTGAATATTTTATATAATGAAAATGAGACATTGGAGAGTTTATTTAAATATTCTTATATGCGTAAAAAACAAGTTTGGGATATGTTTCAGGGTGTAGTTGATTATTTTTATTCAAGAGTAGAAGAAAAATCCGTAACAAAAGGATTTTATCATTTGCTTCCAAACCCTGCGAAAAAAAGTGCTTTAAAACGAATGAATATGATGCTGCGTTGGTTTGTCAGAAAAAGCTGTGTAGATATAGGTATTTGGGATTTTATCCCGAAATCTGAACTCTTAATCCCGTTAGATACCCATGTTGCTAAAATAAGCAGGCAATTAGGTCTATTAAAAAGGAACGATAACGCCTATGAAAGCGTTATCGAACTTACAAATAACTTAAAAAACTTAGATGCCAATGACCCTGTTAAATATGACTTCGCTTTATTCGGGTATGGAGTTAACAATAAAATTTAAACTATTTGGTGTTTGTTAATAGAAATAAACTTATCAGGTCATTGATTTGAGAAATATTCTTTTGATATTCCTGAACTGAATTTTCAAGCTGCAATATTTGAGTTTTATAATCTTGAATTTTTAGCATACACTCTCTTGTAGAGCTCTTTAATTCATCCTGAAGTCCCTGAGCCTCTTTTAACACATTTGTCATGGGAAGTCCCATAGCTTCAAGAGTTTGTCTGATGATTTGTGCGCCTGTTTGTTTTGTTACTCCGGCAGGCAATGTAGCTATAAGATTTTTTAAAGTTGCTACATTTGCAGGTATATTTACCTGTGGTGTTCCGTATAAGGTTTGATTGTTTATATTTTCATTATATAAATATTGTTCTTGACGATTAATGATATTATTGGTTTGGTCTATATTTTTAGTGTTATCCGATTCCTCTGCTTTTTCCTGATAAATGCCTGATGGTAAATTGAATGTTTCTTCTTCCACAATAACATTATCGGAAGCTTCTTCATTTATCGGTTGTTCATAAGGAACTTCATTCAAATCTTGAATTTCCGTTAAAGGAATATTATTGGAAATATTACTTGAAATATTATCTTCCTCTTTAGTAATAGGTGTAATATCAGCTTCTGCTTGCCTTTTTAAAGCTTCAACTATCTTTTTCCCAACACCGTCCGGCAGTTGATTTCTTGTCATAATTTACCTCGTTATCTTGACTAGGATTATATAAAAAAAATAAAAATTATTCAAATAGTAATTAAAAGTACCTGCGTTGAAAGTTTTCTTTATCTGAAAAATATTTTACATCAAATAACTTTACCAAATGCCAGCCTTGAGATGTTTTAACGGGAGCTGAAATTTGATATTTTTTGAGATTAAAAGCGGCTTCTTCAAGTTCGGGAAGTAAAATTCCTCTTGTTTTATATCCTACATCTCCGCCTTGAGATTTTGTTTCGCATAAAGAGTATTCTTTTGCCATATCTTCAAAAGATTTTTTATTTTCCGTAATTTGTTTTCTTATGTTAGCAGCTTCTTCTTCCGTGTTAACAAGAATATGGCTGATTCTTATTTCTTTTATATCTATGTTTTTGTGAAAATAAGAAAACGGAAAATATATGCAAAAGAATGTTAAAATCAAGCATAAAATATTAAGTACAATTTTCATAATAACCTCACTATGATAATTATACCTTAAGTTAATATTTTTGGCATGCTAAAAGTGCAGTGCCAATCATGCCCGAATAATTACCTGCTTTAGCTAATTTAACTTTTATGGGAGAAACGACAATTTCACTATTTACCGCTTGTTCAAGTTCTTTAGTGTCAAAAAACTTACCTAGTCCGCCTGAAATAATGATACTTTCAGGATCAAAAATATTAGTTATGTTTATAAGTCCCGTGATTAAGTCTTGTTTAAAAATTTTAAATACTTTTTTTGAGTAGGCGTCATTTTTATTTAAGCCTTCAATAATATCATAAGTAGATATTTCATCCGGATTTTTTGAGCTGAATATGCTTGTTTTAAATATATCGTCAACAGCTGCAACAAATTCTGCAGTTTGTTTAAGTCCTGAACCTGAAGCATAGCTTTCCCAGCAATCTTTTCTTCCGCATGTGCAGACTCTGCCTTTGGAGTTGATTTTCATACTGCCTACTTCACCTGCTCTTCCGGATTTACCCCTAAGCAGTTTTCCGTCAACAATAAATCCTCCCCCAACACCTGTTCCTATTGTAATAATAATTGTATTGTTTTCGCCTTTTGCTGCACCTGTTTTATATTCTGCCCACGCTGCCGCATTTGCATCATTCTCTACAAAAACAGGTTTGGCGCTTAGTTGTGAAAAATCAAGTTTATTATAACCATCAGGCATGTTGGGAGTAGAAGAGTCCACTTTTGTATTATCCGTGTTTACCGCACCTGCTGTTGCAAATGCCGTCATATCAATGGTTTTTTCGTATTTTGTTATTATGTCTTTGAATAGTTTTATTAACTCATCAATTTTTTTGGGAGTTTGGAATTTTTCGATTTCCGTTAAAAATTCTCCGTTTTCATTAATAACTGCGCAGGTTATTTTGGTACCGCCCGCATCTATTGCTAAAATTTGTTTCATTTTTGTCCTCTTATACAAAATCTTTTGGTAATCAGTTGAGGTCTAGTTACGGCAGAACCGATAACAACGCTGTACGATCCCAGTTCAAAAGCTTTATCGACCTCTTTTGGCGACCAAATTCTGCCCTCAAGTATTACGGGGCAATCAAGCGTTTTTGTTAATTTTTTAAGCAACACAAAATCAGGTTTATCACTTTTCATAGGTGAATATTGAGTGTATCCCGATAGTGTTGTTGATATTATATCAAAACCAAGTTCTCTCGCATTTATACCTTCTTCAAATGTAGAAATATCCGCCATTGCAAGTTTATTATGGCTTTTTATGTATTGAAGAATTTCTTTTAAACTTTCTTTTGGTCTTGGTCTTTGCGTTGCGTCAGTTGCTATAATATCAGCATTTGCTTTTATTAACTCATCAACTTCTTTTAAAGTCGGAGTTATATAAACAATTTCTCGCCAATTATCAGGAAGTTTATCGGGTTTGGTTAATCCTATTACCGGTACATCAAACAATTTTTTAGCATTGGCAACATCTCTGGCTCCTGCCAAACGTAATCCTTTTGCTCCGCCGTTTATAACGGATTTCATCATCGCTGTTAATGCAATTTCGTTATATAACGGTTCATCAGGCATCGCCTGTACGGATATTATTACTTCGTTTTTTAATGCTTTTATGATTTCCATATTATAGATTATATAGCAAATTTGTATTATAATAAAAGTTATTATTTTGGATATAGGTTTATGTTTTGTAAAAATAAAATTCTAATTTTTGTGTATTTATTATTATTTATTTTTTTAGAATTTTTTATTTTAAAATATTTATTTAGTTATTCTTTTATTTTTGTTGATGATTTGGATTTAGTTTGCAAAAATATTAAAGGTTTATTCATTAATCCTGATGGAGGTATCTATTTATCTTCAATTTTGGGCAGACTGTTTTCATCTTTATTGCCAAATGCTTTAAATATGCATCCCAGTTTTTTTAAAGCTAACTATTATTGTAATATTGAAGCGGTTTTGTTTATTATTCTGTTTATTTCAATTACTAATTTATTATATCTGAATAGAAAAATAAACATTTTATATCCGTTAGCATTTTTATTTACAAGTGCTTTAATAATGTTTTTTATTCAAGAACAATATGTTTTGTTATTATTTATCTATGAAGGATTTTATAGAATGCTTTTTCCTGCTTTTCTGATGGGGGGGGGGTACGCTCTATTTCTTTCTTAAAGATTTGAACGATAATTGCGGTTTATTTTACTTTTTTGTTACATGTCTTTTTATATTTTTGTGTGGTATTTCAAATGAATTAGTATTGATAGCTGTCTTAATCGGATTTGTTTTATATTTTATTATAAGTATTTTTAGTAAGAATAAAAATAAAAAACAGTTACTTAAACTTGGGATATATATAATAATTTCAATTTTAGGATTTATAATACTTTTAAAAGCCGGCGCTTTTACAAGGCATGCCGAAGATAATTTTTTTAATACGCAATATATAATTGATACCTTAAAATCCGTTCCTTCTTTTAGTCTTGATTATTTTAAATATGTTATTTTAAAACATTCTGTTTTATATATATTACTTATAGCTCAGGTTGTTATTCTGCTTTTTAACAAAAATACGAAAGATAAATATACAGAAAAAGAAACAGTGAAAACAGTATTATGTTTTTTATTTGGAATATTGTTCTTCTTTTCAATGCTTATAGGTTTAGGCAGAAGCTATTATACGCAAGGACAGTATTGGTTAATTCATCCTGATTTACATGTAATGTTAAACATATTGCTATTATCATTTAATTTAATATTATTAAATCTGTTGATAAAGAATAAAATATTTAAAGAATATTTTATGTGTATTATTTTATCAATAGTAGCTTTGATATTACTAAATAAAGATTATAACTTTTACTGCCATGAACTGAAATATTCCATAATTCCCTACAAAACGGAAACTTATAAGGCGGAAAAAATAATAAAATTGGCTAATCTTAAGAATAAACCGGCATATTTAAGTAAAAATTTATTTGATAGTGCTTATTACTGGGGATTTTTTAAGGATTTTGATAATCGCCAAGAAAATATATACTATGATTTTTCACCATATATAAAGTTTTTAAATAATATTAATTATCAAAAAGAAATAAAAATAAAATACTTATTTGTAGAAGAGAAAGAATCAAAAAAAGAATTTGAAAAAAATGGCGGTGTATTTACGGATTATGAGTTAAATATTGCGGATTTCAACAAATTGTCAGATGAAGATTTTATCTTAAATAAAAAAGAAATGAAATATTAATTTTTTGTTTATTTTTTCAAGAAGTCAAAAAAAAAATGTTATAAAAAATATAGTTGGAAAAATAATACAGAAATGGAGATAAAATTATGGCAAAAACAATCGGAATCGACTTAGGAACAACAAACTCCGTAGTCGCAGTTATGGAAGGCGGTAAACCTACCGTTATAGCAAATGCCGAAGGTTCAAGAACAACCCCGTCAATAGTAGGATTTTCAAAAACGGGAGAAAAACTTGTAGGACAATTGGCAAAACGTCAGGCAATATTGAATCCTGATAAGACGGTTATTTCAATTAAACGTCATATGGGTGAAGATTATAAGAAAAATATTGACGGAAAAGATTATACACCGCAAGAAATATCAGCAATGATATTGAGAAAACTTGCAGATGATGCTTCAAATTATTTGGGTGAAAAAGTAACATCAGCAGTAATAACTGTTCCGGCATATTTTAACGATGCACAAAGACAGGCAACAAAAGATGCCGGTAAAATAGCAGGTTTGGACGTATTACGTATAGTAAACGAACCGACAGCAGCAGCATTGGCATACGGATTAGAAAAAGAAAAAACTGAAAAAGTATTGGTATTTGACTTAGGCGGCGGTACTTTCGATGTATCTGTTCTTGAAATCGGCGACGGTGTTCACGAAGTATTATCGACATCAGGAGATACTCACTTAGGCGGTGATGACTTCGACCAAAAAATTATGGATTGGTTAGTTGACGAATTCAAAAAACAAGAAGGCATTGATTTAAGAAATGATAAACAAGCTATGCAGAGATTAAAAGAAGCTGCAGAAAAAGCTAAATGCGAACTTTCTTCCGTTGTAGAAACAACAATCAATCTTCCGTTTATAACAGCAGATGCAAACGGACCAAAACATATGGATATGACATTATCAAGAGCAAAATTTGAAGAATTAAGCCACGATTTACTTGAAAGATGTAAAAAACCAGTTGCTGATGCATTACAAGAAGCAGGATTATCAAAAGGTGACATAAATGAAGTCGTATTGGTAGGCGGTTCAACTCGTATTCCGGCTGTTCAAGCGTTGGTAAAAGAATACACGGGTAAAGATCCAAACCAATCGGTTAACCCTGATGAAGTAGTAGCTGTTGGTGCTGCAATTCAAGCAGGTGTATTGGCAGGCGAAGTTAAAGATATTGTATTACTTGATGTAACTCCTTTAACATTGGGTATTGAAACTTTAGGCGGTGTATTAACTCCTTTGGTTCCTAGAAATACAACTATTCCTGTTTCTAAATCACAAGTATTCTCAACTGCCGAAAATAACCAAACAGCAGTAGATATCCATGTACTTCAAGGTGAAAGACCTATGGCAAAAGATAATAAGTCTTTAGGTATGTTTAGATTGGAAGGGATAGCTCCGGCTATGAGAGGTATTCCGCAAATTGAAGTAACATTTGATATTGATGCAAACGGTATAGTAAACGTCAGCGCAAAAGATAAGGCTACAAATAAAGAACAAAAAATTACCATTACAAATTCATCAAATCTTTCGGAACAAGATATTGACAGAATGGTTAAAGAAGCTGAAGCTAATGCAGAACAGGATAAAAAACATAAAGAAGAAGCTGAAATCAGAAATAATGCTAACGGTTTAATCAGTTCTGCCGAAAGAATTGTTAAAGATTTTGAAGGTAAAATTGCCGAAAATGATAAGACAAAACTTGAAGAACAAAAGAAAACTCTTGAAGAAGCTTTAAAAGAAAATAAATCGGCAGATGAAATCAAGAAATTATCTGAAGAGTTGCAACAAACAATGTTTGCAATTTCACAAGCAGCGTACTCTCAAGTACAACAAGAAAGTGCTCAAAGTGCAAACAGTGAAAATGCGCAAAGTGAGAATACAACTTCAAATAATTCCGATGATGATGTAATTGACGCTGAATATACTAAAGAATAGCGGAATTGCGCAGGGCGGAGTCGAGCGAAGCGAGGGAGCCCGAGGGAGCAGCAACCCGACCGAGCGGGAAAACCAAAGGTTTTTGAAGCGAGGTTGCAGGGGTTGGGCGGACAGCAATTTCAAGACAGCGGAATTGCGTACGAACAAAGTTCGAATTTAATCAAAAAAAGACCTCAATAGAGGTCTTTTTTATTATAAAGATGAATAATAATCATCAGTTTCATCTGATAGTTTATTTATGGTATCAATGATATCTTGTATATTAGAATTATCATTTAAAAATTTAATGATTTCAGCTTTAGGGCAGTTTTGTAATAAATAAACAGAAGCAAGTCTGTCTCTGTCTTTATGCCGAACACCTAAAAGCAGATTTCTCAAATTTTTAGAATCTTTAGAACTTTCTTCAACGGCAATTAAACCTTGATTTTGAGATTCCGGAATACTCATAGTAATGAAAACTTTTCTAAAGTTTCCGTTTTCGGGTACTTCTTTTTCAACAATTTGAGAAAAAACTTCTTTGGATTTAGGAATGAGAATATTCATTCTTTCTGATTTATTCAGCACTTTAGATTGATCCTTTGCCATTGGAGTATTATATTGATTTGTATAATTATTAATTTTATCCATAAAACTCTTTCTAATTATATCATATTAAAACAACAGGAATACATTTTTTGCTAGTGTTTATATAAACTAAGCCCGCTGCGAGACAGTAATGAAATAACTTGCTCTGTTATATCCGTTGCGGCTTTTTCTTTTGTTGCTTCCGTAAAAAAAGTTCCGCTTAATATAGGTTCTGCTGATTCAACGCCCAATTCTTTGAGCCTTAACCAGTCATAAACTTTTGTTAAATAAGAATTATAAGCCTTATAACTTTCTTTAGACATACTTTTTATAGTGGAATATATGTCGAAATATTTTGTATCAGATTCGGTAATTTTGCCTTGTCTTATATCATAAGGAATATGTTCAATATCAGCAAAATCATTAACTTCTGTACCTCGTATTTGGAGTTCGCCTAAGCCAATTGTATCATCATTAAATGTATGCACGGTATTAGCTTGGGTTGAAGCATATCCCGAATCTTTCATAGCACCTTTGTCAGTAAAAATAAATTTTTCTGTTTCAACAGTAAACTTACCCTTTTCTCCAACTGTGAAATTAGGATGTTCTCTAAAAAACTCATCATCCATTTTTGTTACGACGGTTAACTTTTGACCGGTTACGGAATTATATGCATCAGCAATTTCTTCAAGCTGAGATTTTGTAAAATATGAAGAAATATCATCGCCGTAATTATTAATTTCGGTAATGGTAATTTCCCCTGATTTAATACCGCTGATTAAGGTTTCAAATACTTCTTTATTTTGAGCTTCTTTAAGAGTATTAATAATAGGTGTACTTAAGTCTTTAAGAGATTCAATAGCAGAATCATCAAGCCCCATAGTATCACCTGAAACATATTTAACAAATTGTTCATAGGTAATATCTGAACCTTCCAGCCCTTTTTCGATAATGCTTCGAGATTGTTCGGCAGTTAAACTGCTCATTTGAATTCTTGTTCCATATCCGTCTGCAATCGCTCTGAAACAATTTTCATCATTAATAGTGGTAAATTTTCCTTCCGAATATTTATCTGCTAATTTATCAAAAATTGAATTGTCACCTTTTGCACGTCCCGTAATTTTTTGTGCACTTGAACCAAATTCATCATCAATTTGTTTTGTAGCTTGATTAATATTTTTTTCATAACTGTTATGTAATCTTGCTGCTTGGTCACTTAATTCGGCTATTTCTTCTTTGGAAAGTTTAGGATATTTAGCCATTCTTGCTTCCAGTGTTTTTGCTGTTGTCTTATATTGGAATCCGGAACTTATACCGCCCATAACACCGCCTGCAACAGCTCCTCCTACTGCTGTTTGGACTGTTTGAGAAATTAAATCACCTGCGTTAAAATCAACATCTTCTTCTAAAGCAGCTTCAATAGTATAATCTGAAGCTCCTGTAATACCGCCTGCTATTGCACCTGCTTTAGCACCTGCTATTGCTCCTTGTTTTACAGTTTCTTGAATTGTTTGTGATGCGACTGTTTTGGCACTTACTGCTGTTGCTCCCATTCCCATTGTTGCGACAGATACTGCACCGTCAACAGCTCCGGTCAGCGCATCTTTTGCAATCTCTTTTGCATCAAGTGCATCACCATGTTTTTTATTTGTTGCTCTGTCTATAAATTTTAATCCTGCTTTTGTTGCCCCGCCCACAGCACCTGCCGTTAATATTACTCCAAGTGATAATCCGCCCGTCATAACAGCAGAACCAACTACTGCTACTGCTGCAACACCCGTTAAAATATTTGATACAAGATTTACCGAACTTTTTTGTTTTTCTGAAAAACCTGATATTATAGAATCAGCTTCTTCATATGATATTTTTCCGTCTTTATAATCCTGTATTGCTTGTTCGCATTTTTTTGTACTCGAACCTATACCTGTAAAACACTTGATAGAATTCCAAGCTGAACTGAATATACCTTGTTCTTCTTTTACGGAAGTTAATTTATTTTCTAATGCTTCTATATTTTTGGGAACATCTTCTTGTTGTATTTGACCGCCTATTTCCTCCATTAACAATTCCAGGCCTGATTTATCTTGGATATTATCCATTTCAAAAACGGATAATTGCCCGTCATTATCAGTATCATATATTTGCAATTCCTGATTTAAATATTTATATGACTCTATATTTCCGACTTTATTAACACCTTCAGACATAAAAAATCCTTTTTACACTTATTTATTATGTCGGAAGAATTTAAAAAAACTTTAGGTATTTGTTAAGTTTTCTAAAAGCTCAACCACATTGTTTCATAGGGCTTTAATTTTACTATAATCTTTTTATTTTCTATCGGGAAAATTTTTTGTTCCTTAGTTATAAGTTCTTTCATTTCAAGTTGATTTTTATCCGTAAGATTAATTATACCAGGCTCAAGCTGTGCATATACTTTTTCATCGGATAAATTATTGAGAATGAGTATTTTATCATATTTTCCTGTCCTTAAATAACTGAAAACCTGAGGTTTATTTGATTTTACCTCAATAAAATCTCCCCGAGACAGTGTAGGATAATTTTTTCTAACTTCAATTAATCTTTTAACGTTTTTAAAAATCTTACCTTTAAAAGAATTGGGATTGTCTATTGCTCTATAAAATACGTTACGGGCAATAGCGCTTCTGTGTATATCTCTACTGTCAAAATATGAAAGCATATCAGAATCTTTGGTTTTGTTTCTTCTTTCTCTGATTTTAGCCCAGCGTTTTGCGTAAGAATAATTGTTTTGGCTTCCGATTTCATCTCCGTAATATATTATAGGAATCCCTTTCATTGAAAGCAAAATGGCAAAAGTCATGTTGATTCTTTCGGGATTATTATCCAGAAAATTAGCCATTCTGCCGCTGATGCCGAAACCTTTTCTAAATTCAGCACCTTTATCGGCTAAATCTTCCAATATAAGTTCTCTGGTTTTTTGATTAACCATTTCAAGCGTTAGCTCATCATGTACTCTTAAAAATATGGCCCAACTTGCACTATCAGGAATTGGCGGCGTTTGTTTATGGATTTTCCAAAAATATGAACTGTCACCTGATACCACACTTGCCCAAATTGCAGGCATATAGGGGAAATGATAAGCTATTTGAACTTCATTTGTGCGGGTTAATTCTTTTGTTTTATTATCAATGTTAATATCAACCGTATGTTCGGTGCCGAAATAATTTACAATTTTTTTGGGCGGTTGGCATGCTTCCGCTTGAATTACACTTCTTGGTGCTATTTCTTGTAAAAATGTACTTAATATTTTAATTATTTCGTGAGTTTTAGGATTATTTTCTCCTGTTGTGCCTTCTTCTTTTATAAGATAGGGTATTGCATCCATTCTGAATATATCAACGCCCATATTAGCCCAAAATGCTATCGTTTCAAGGTTATAATATAATACATTGGGATTTTCCCAGTTTATATCCAATTGAAACGGATAAAACGTATGATAAAAATAATAATCTTTACCGTTTATGTTAACTTGTCTGTAATGAGAATCTGTTATATCGGGAAAAATTAATCTACGTTTTGAAATTTTTCCGTTTTCATGTTTATATTCCGCAATATAACCGAGTTTTTCATCTTTATATACTGTTTTTTGAGGTTCTTTGTCCGAAACAACAAAATAATTCAATTTATCCGAATCACCTTTTTGTATAGATTCAAACCAATCGTGTTTATCAGAAAAATGATTGAGTACTAAATCCGATTTAATTTTAAATCCCTGACGTTTAGCTTCCGTAATAAATACAATAAATTCATCCATACCACCGAGATCTTTTCTTACATCACGCGGATTTTTAACGTCAAATCCGGCATCACCCATCGGTGAATCCGCAAATGGCAGCATATATATGGTTGTTACACCTAAAGTTTTTAAATATCTCAACATCTTAACAGTGTTTTTAAAGGTATTAGGTTTCATATCATCATCTGTTCCAAACCTGTCAACGTAGAACATATATATTATCTCGTCTTTATACCAGTCATCAACACGTTCAAGGTCTTCTTGTTTAAGTTTAGGATTCCGCTTTAATCTTGTGTCTTTTATTATTTTCAAGATATTTACATAAATTTCATCGGTTTGTTTTTCGCCGTATACTTTTGTTATGGCTGATTTTAAATGTTTTTCCGTATCTTTGGAAATTATATTTTCTGTTTGAATGGAATCTAATATTTTTTCATTAGTTATAAATCCCGTTGTAAATGCATCAGAGGGTAATGCTATACATAACAATAAAAATAATATTAAAAATTTTTTCATAAGGATTATCCTATGTTATAAATAATATTAAGTCCGTTAAAAATAGCTTTAATATTAGCTTTAACCGTACTTTCATCGCAAGCTCTTGAAATAATGGTCTGTCCGTTAGGCGCTTTAAAATACATAATTGTCATAGCCGCAGCATCCGAACCCATATTTAAAGCTTTTTGTTCGTAATTTAAGAATTCGCAGTTAAATCCTGCTTTTTGAATAGCTTTAATACAAGCATCAACAGGGCCGTTACCGCTGATTTCAATGTTATATTCCTTATCGTTAAAGAAAAAGTTAAGTTTGATATTATCTTCGGAAATTTTTTCAATATTGGATAATCTGAAAGCACCTTTAACATTGAGAATATTGTTATAATAAATATCAAGGATATTGCGGGTAGAAAGCTCTCCGATTTTTTCGGCGGTTTCTTTTGCAATAGGAGCAAGTCTTTGAGCTTCTTGTATGGAAATCGGATAACCGGCTTCGGTAATAATTTCGAAAATTGCGGTTTTACCTGATTGAGAAGTGAAGCCCAATTTTTCATCATCTTTTCTACCTATTAATGATGGATGGATAGGTCTATAAGCACCTTTTTCCATATCTTTTGTTTTAACGGCGCCGTCTTGGTGGATTCCGCTTCTGTGAGCTAATGCGTCGGGTCCTATTAGAGGTGCTTTTTCATATATTGCCACTCCCGACATATCAGATACTGTTAGGGCAAGTTCATATATTTTGGAAAGATTTAACGGTACAATAACACCTGAATTATGCAGTGCAACTGCAACTTCATACATATTGGTATTTCCTGCTCGTTCTCCCAAACCATTTAATGCACATTCAAGCTGAATTGCGCCTGCAAAATAACTTTCTACCGTTACTGCTGTTGCCATTCCAAGGTCATTATGATTGTGTACGGAAATAATTATATCTTTAGGCAGTGCATTATATACTTTTTCAACCAAATTTATAAATAATTTAGGACGGGTTCTTTCAACCGTATTAGGTAAATTTATAATTGTAGCACCTGCTCTGACAACTTCTTTAAGTGATTCTATAACAAAATCAATATTTTCATGGCAATCACCAAAATGTTCAACGGAAAATTGGACTTCACCGTCGGCTCCGATAGTTGATTTTGCAAATTTAACGGCTTCAATGGCTTGATTTTTAACTTCAAGAGGTGATTTGTTCAGAACATACTGCATATTAAAAGGACTCATAGCTATAAAAGTATGGATTCTGCGTTTTTTAGCTGCTTGAATTGATTGAGCTGCTTTGATGATGTCATTTTGGGTACATCTTGCCAATGCGGATATTACTGTATTATTGGGTGCGATACCCGAAAGATATGAACAGGCTTCATAATCCATATCGGAAGCTGCTGCAAATCCGACTTCTATGCCTTGTACTCCAAATTCGGTTAGATGTTTAAATATTATTTCTTTTTCGAGTGTATTCCAAGGTTTTTTTAACGACTGGTTGCCGTCTCTTAGTGTTATATCGTAGAAAAACGGTTGTCTTTGCACTATTTACTCCCTTTCACCTTTCTTGAACTCTTTATAGTCTTATTGTAAAATAAAAGAATTGAAAAAGGAAGAATTATGATAGACAGATATTGTCGAAATGAAATGAAATCTATTTGGGACTTGGATTCTAAATTTAAATATTATTTGGCTGTTGAACTTGCAGTTTGCAAGGCTTATAATAAATCGGGTAAAATCCCTGACGATGCTTTGAAAGACATATTAAATAAAGCTTCTTTTTCTGTTGAACGAATTGATGAAATTGAACGTGAAACTCACCATGATGTAATTGCTTTTCTCACAAATATAAATGAAAATATCGGTGAAAATTCAAGATATATGCATATGGGACTGACAAGCTCGGATGTAATAGATACTGCTTTAGCGCTCCAAATTAAAGATTCCGGAGAAATTATATTAAAAGATTTGGATGATATTATTAAAATCGTTAAAGAAAAGGCAAAGGAACATAAAAATACAATATGTATAGGGCGTTCGCACGGAGTTCATGCCGAGCCGATGACTTTTGGGGTTAAGCTATGCGGATGGCTGGATTTGTTTGAACGAGCAAAACGTAATTTTGAGTATGTTCTTGAAGAATCTCGTATCGGTCAGATTTCAGGGCCTGTCGGCACTTATAGTAATATCGACCCTGAAATAGAAAAACAGGTTTGCGAATATTTGGGGTTAAAACCTGCTAAATTTTCGACCCAAATTATTGCCCGTGATATCCATGCAAGGTTTATTCAATCATTAGCGGTAATATCAAGTGTTATAGAACAAATTGCAGTTGAACTAAGGCATCTTCAAAGGACTGAAGTTTTGGAAATCGAAGAAAGATTTACTGACGGGCAGAAAGGTTCATCGGCTATGCCGCATAAAAAAAATCCCATATCGGGTGAAAATTTATCGGGACTGGCTCGAATAGTAAGAGCTAATTCTCTTGCTGCCTTAGAAAATATCCCTCTTTGGCATGAAAGAGATATATCTCATTCAAGCGCCGAAAGAATTATTTTCCCTGATTCAACCATTCTGGTCGATTATATGCTCGCAAGGCTATCAAATGTCATCAAAAATCTTGTGGTGCATAAGGAAAATATGCTCAAAAATACTAAGTTATTCGGGGGGATAGTATTTTCACAAAAAGTACTTTTAAAATTATGCGATAAAGGGCTTTCAAGGGAAGATGCATATAAAATTGTTCAAAAAAACGCACTGGATGCTTTTAATAATCAAGGAAATTTCAAAGAAAATTTGTTAAAAGACAATGATGTGAAAAAATATCTTTTTGATAAAGAAATTTTAGAATGTTTTGATATAAATGATTATCTGAAAAACATTGACTATATATACAAAAAATTTGATATTTAGTTATCTTTTCTTAATAGTTCTTTTGCAATAAGCGGAGTTAAAACATCCCACGCTTTTTCAGTAGGATGTAAATTTTGAGAATTTTTGTATTCTTCAGAACTTAAATTAATATCTGTAAGTTTATTAGTCTCAATTACTTTAAAATTATTATCTTCAAATTTTTTAAAAAGAGTCTGTTTATACTGTAAAGGTAAGTTATTATAGTAATATATAATCGTAAAATTAACGGGAATTTTCCAATGTTTTTGAAGATTCTCTCGGGTTTTTATAAAGTATAAAAGTACTGTATCAGTAAGTTCATTTTCATGCTTAGGGTTATTAATATACCAAGTGACGTATTTCCCATTAAGTATTTTGTATGTATAAGAGGAAGTGATTAAATTTTTCAAATAATTATTTCCGTCTAAATACAGATTATTTCCTTTTTGTGTAAAATGTCCAATCATATATAAATCAAGTATATCAATATAATTAATTAAAAGACGTCTGTAATGGTCATCAAGAATAATATAAATAACATCATTACACGGAGGAACGGATTTGTAAAAATGCTTGTTGATACTTTGCCAATACATACAACCAATACCTCTTCCCGGTACGGCACGGTTATAGACGGGACGCTTAAGGATTTGAGAAAGCTTATAACTGAATGTTTGATTATAATTTAAAAATTGACCGTGAGCAAAAGAACAACCGAAAACAACAATAGGTGGGTTTTTTGAAAATTCCAAACCATCCGGTTTTCTTCCCCTGAATACATTATTACTTCCGTTAAAATAGGTTTCAATATCAATTCCGTAATAAGGTTTTATAACGTATGAAAATTTTGGTAATTCAAATATCTGATAGTGTGATTTGTGGTATGTGCCGGAATAATAAAGATATATAATAACATCCGTTATGAAAATCAAAGACACAAATACAAGTATGTTGCACAATAATATTTTAAAAAATTTTTTTATCATAAATTAAGTTTCTCTACTATTTTTGTTGTAATCAAATCCCAAGCTTTTTCATTAGGGTGATGGTTTTCGGTCATTACATATTTTTCACATCTTAAATTTTCATTTGTCAGTTCATCGGTATCTATTACATTAAAGCCTTTATTTTTAAGTCTCTTTTTTAAATCATTTTTATAATAAATATTGTAGTCATCATATAAAATTACGGTAAAGTTAATTTTTTTATTCCAATTTGTTTCAAATTCTTTTCTGCTTTCAACAAAATATTTTTCGGTTAAATCAAGTACTTTGTCTTTATTTTTTATATTATTAATAAATCTATCGGTATAAATATGGTTAAGAACTTTAGAAATATATAAAGATTTAAAGAAATTAAAAAATTTATTATCATAATCATCAAATTCTAAGTTATTATTTTTAAGATGATAATGGAGTAGGTCAAAAATATCAACAATATCAAAATAATAAAGCATAGAGCGGTAATAATGATGTTTAATCATAACATATATAATATGTTCAGGAGGTTTAATTTGAGTATAAAGTGATTTATCCTGACTTTGATAATACATAAGAGGGAGCCCGTTCCCCGGGAGGGCTCTATTATAAACGGGTCTTTTTGTTAGATGTGATAATTTATAGTCGAAAGTTTGATTTGGCTCTAAATATTGACCGTATGCATAAGAGCAGCCGAAAATAACAATAGGTGAGCTTTTATATTCAAGCCCTACGGGAGCTCTGCCCTCATAGATATTATTTCCCCCGTTAAAAAAATTCGCTATATTGTTATAATATGAAGGATGATTAGGCATATATTTGAATCTTTGTATAGGACTGGATTTTGGATGATCATTATAATATATGGCTGCATAGTATTTATATATTGCAAAATCTAAAGTAAAGAAAAGCCCCAAAAATACCAAAATATTTATAATGATTATAAAGAAAATTTTTTTCAATTTTATACCTATAACTTAAGTTTTTTAATGAGAGCATCGGATATTATATCCCAAGCTTTTTCATTTGGGTGGCCGTCAGGGATTTTATATTGTTCTTCATCTAAATCGGCCTGAACAAGTTCCGGAAGATAAATAACCTCAAACCCGTTTTTTTCCAGCTCTTTTGTAAATTTTTCCTGATTATAAAATGAATTATAATATAAAACAACATATTTAGTGTTTTTCCAATGTTTTTGCATTTCTTGCTTGCTTTCAATAAAATGTTCAAGTGCAAATTTAGAATAATTATCATAGTTAGCAGGTTTTAATACAATATTATTAATATATGCCTGATGAAGTTTATTAACTGCATAAGAACGTTTAATAAAGTTAAATATGGGGTTAGAGTCTGTGATTTGAATAAGTTTGCCGTCTTTAAGTTTATAGCGCAGATTACGTTCTTCGTTTAGCAGATGTCCTGACAGAAAATTTATAGAATAAATTCTTCTAAAGTGGTCGAACATCATAATATAAACAGCATATTCAGGCTCCGGAACATGTTTATAGAATTTATCTTGTCTGACCTGATAAAGCATATGTTGAATACTCCAGCCTTGGAAAGCTCTTGAATATACGGGGCGTTTAGCTTTATGAGCGAGTTTATAAGTAATGGTTTGATTTTTATCAAGCAAATAGCCGTAAACAAAGGAACAGCCAAAAACAACAATCGGCGGTTTTTTGTAATTTAATCCCTCGGTGGCTCTGCCCCACCCTTCTTTGGGGTTAGGGTAATAATCCAAATCAATATTAAAAGATTTAACTCCGGGGTGAAAAGGAATAGGCCAAACTCCCATATATTTTTCGTGATGTGCTTTCATTCTGAGATTTTCGCAGCCCCAGACAAACCCCTCTATAATGAACGCTAGGACGAAAAGTACTGATAAATTAATTAAAATTATTCCAAAAATTCTTTTCATATAATAATTAATGTTATCACGGTTTAATAAAAATAATCAAACAACTTATTGTTTTTTTAATTATAAGAAATGTTGATATATTAAGAAAAATTTACAAATCGGTGCAAAAAATACGAAATAATATGATTTACAGAATATTACAGCGTTTGTATATCTCGTAAGATTAAAAAAACAATAATAAAATTTTAAAATAAAACATGCTAAAAAATAAAGCTGATAAGAAAAAAAGCTTGATTTGAAAAATTTAACATGTAGGATATAAAATAACAACGTATTTTGTAAGAGGAAAATATGTCAAAAGACGTAATAGAATTTGAAGGAACAATAATAGAATCACTGCCGAACGCAATGTTTAGAGTAGGGTTAGAGAATGGTCATGAAATACTGGCACATATATCGGGAAAAATAAGGAAGAACTTTATAAAGATATTACCGGGAGATAAAGTAAAAGTAGAGATGACACCATACGATTTAACCAGAGGCAGAATAACATACAGATTGAAATAATAAAAAAGGAAATAGAAATGAAAGTAAGAACATCAGTAAAACCACTTTGCGACAAATGCAAAGTAATAAAAAGAAAAGGGAGAGTAGCAATAATTTGCGAAAACCCGAAACATAAACAAAGACAAGGCTGATTTTAGCTAGGGCGCCGGCAGAGCCGGTTTAAGGTTTGGCTCGAATATAAATAAGTTAGACCAAATTTTAAAGGTGCCGCTGCACCCGAGCCCGAAGAGGCGCAAATCGGTCGGAGTGCAAAAAGCCGAAAGGCTTTTGAAACGAAGAAGAAGATTGAGCCGAGAGGAAAATCAGAAGCGAAATTGCGAGCGAAAAGGAATTTCAAGACGGCGAAATTCCGTAGGGCGCCGGCAGAGCCGGTTTAAAGTTGGATTAAATATAATAAGTTAAATCAAATTTTAAAGGTGCCGCTGCACCCGAGCCCGAGAGAGCAGTAGCCCGTAACAAGCGAAAAACAAAAAAACTAAAACAATCAAAGTAAAACATAAACAAAAGGAGAGACTATGGCAAGACTTGCGGGGGTAGATTTACCTCGTAATAAAAGAATGATAATCGCATTAACCTATATCTACGGAATAGGACCTGCAAGAAGCGCTAAAATATTAGCAGCATGCGGGATATCCGAAGATTTAAGAACAGACGATTTAACTGATGACAACATCAAAAAATTGAGAGATGAAATCTCACACTACACAATTGAGGGTGATTTAAGAAGAGAAGAATCACTGAATATTAAAAGATTGAGCGAAATTAACTCATACAGAGGAATGCGCCACAGACGCAAACTTCCCGTAAGAGGACAAAGAACAAAAACAAACGCAAGAACAAGACGCGGTAAGAAAACAGGCCCAATAACTAATAAGAAGTAATTATAGGAGTAATATAAACAATGGCTAGACCGGTAAAAACAAAAAAGAAAGAAAAAAAGAATGTATTACAAGGTGTTGTACATATACAATCAACCTTTAATAATACAATCGTAACTTCAACTGATACACAAGGTAACGCTATTGCTTGGGCATCAGCAGGCGGATGCGGATTCAAGGGTGCAAGAAAAGGTACCCCGTTTGCAGCGCAATCGGCAGCAGAAAAAGTTGCTAAGCAATCAATAGACCAAGGTATGAAAAAAGTAGAAGTTTACATAAAAGGACCGGGTTCAGGCAGAGAAACAGCTATAAGAGCTATTCAAGCTGCAGGACTCGAAATAACATTAATTAAGGACGTAACACCGATACCTCATAACGGCTGCCGTCCTCCAAAAAGACGTAGAGTATAATAAGAAGTAAGGAGTCATAAATTGGCTAAGTATACAGGACCATCAAATAAATTATTTCGTAACTACGGAGTTACGGATTTATCAAACAGAAAGCTTGTTTCGTCCTTAAGACAAAACGCTTCCGGTCAGCATGGTGCCGCAAGAAAAAAGCTTTCAGAATATGCTATTCACTTGAATGAAAAGCAAAAAATCCGCTTAACATATTTATTAAGCGAAAAACAATTCGTTAGATACTACAATGAAGCTTCAAGAAGCAAGGGTGTTACAGGTACCGTTCTTTTGCAATTATTGGAATCAAGACTTGATAACATCTTATTCAGAACGGGTTATGCTATTTCAAGAAAACAAGCAAGACAAATAGTAAACCACGGTCACGTATTGGTAAACGGAAAAAGAGTAGACATTCCCTCTTATACAGTAAAAGCAGGTGATGTTATTACTTTCAAAAATTCAAGCAGTGAATTTGTTAAGTCTGTTTCGGAATCAATAGATTTAGCATTGGCACCGGCATGGATTACAATTGATAAGGAAGCTATGAAAGTTACCTTTGACAGAATCCCCGAACGTGAAGAATTAGACCCTGAACTTAAGGAACAACTTGTAATCGAGTATTATTCTAAATAATTGTAGGAGATAATTATAATGGAATTGAAAATTAAATGTATAAATACAACAACCTCATCAGACGGTTCACAATACGGTAAATTTGTAGTAGAACCGTTAGAAAAAGGGTTTGGTACAACAATCGGTAACGCTTTAAGAAGAGTATTATTATCATCTTTAGAGGGTGCTGCCGTTACATCAATAAGAATTGAGGGTATTACTCACGAATATACTTCAATCCCCGGTATCGTAGAAGATGCTATTGATATAATGTTAAATTTAAAAGGTTTAACAATAAAAACAGAAGATAAAGATCCTCAACATTTAAGATTAGATGTTGATAGACCGGGACCTGTTTTAGCAAGCGACTTACAATTACCGGCAGGTGTTAAAGTTGTAAACCCCGATTGGTTGATTTGTACAATTTCCGAAGGCGGAAATATTTCTGCCGATATCACTGTTGAAACAGGTAAAGGATACAGAACGGTAGATGTTCTTAAAGAAAATAAAGGCAATATTCCAATAGATTTATTACCGATTGATGCATCATTTATGCCAATAAAGAGAGTAAGCTACAATGTTGAAAATACACGTGTCGGCGATGTTATTGATTATGATAAATTAACTCTTGAAATTTGGTCAAACGGAAGTATAGATGTATCAAGCGCATTAAGCCAAGCTGCTAACTTATTGATAGAACACTTTATGCAGATAGCTTCAATCACAGGACAACCTGCCGTATTACCTAATCAGCATGTAGTTGAAGAAGTTGAAGAAGAAGCTCAAACTCCGAGTATATCTATCGAAGACTTGGAACTTTCCGTAAGAGCATACAACTGCTTAAAAAGAGCAAGTATAAATTCTTTAGCTGAATTACTTAAAAAATCGGAACACGATTTATTGAATATTAAAAACTTCGGTAAAAAGTCATCTGATGAAGTAATAGAAAAATTGCACCAAGTAGGTTTGGAACTTCAACCAAACCCCGAGGGTGTTGAACTTGAGGAAGTGTAAATAATAATACAAAAGGATAAATAAAATGAGACACCAATGCACAAGAAACAAACTCTCAAGACCGCAAGACCAAAGAAATGCCTTGTTGAGATCTTTAGCAACCGAGTTGTTCTTACATGGCGAAATCAAAACAACTATTTCTAAAGCAAAAGCGTTAAAACCTTATGCGGAAGAAATTATTACTCTTGCAAAAAGAGGCGATTTACATGCAAGACGTCAAGCTGCTAAATACATATTCAATGTTGAAACAAAAAAATATGTAGATTCAAAAACAGGTGAAGTATTTGATGCGCTTCAAGAGGGTAAAAAATTAAGACCTCAAACGGTTTTAAGAAAATTATTTTCTGAAATCGGAAAACAATATGAAACAAGAAACGGCGGATATACAAGAATATATCACTTACCGCCAAGACGCGGTGATGGCGTGGAAATGGCTTTAATTCAATTGGTATAATGACAAGATACTTGATTGAAATAGAGTATATAGGAACATCATACGCAGGCAGCCAAAAGCAGCCAAATAAAATGCCTAACAGGAACAAGCCTGTTATAACAATACAGGATGAACTGGAAAAAGCAATCAGTACATTGACAAAAACAAAAATCAAAACAATATTCTCAGGCAGAACCGATGCCGGTGTTCACGCAAAAGGGCAAGTTGCCCACTTTGATACAGAGCTTGAACTAAATCCGAGTAAGTTCGTTAATTCATTAAACGGTATATTGCCAAATACAATAAGCGTTAAAGGATTAAAACAAGTCGAGAAATCGTTTCACGCACAAAAGAGCGCCGTTGCAAGGCATTACAGATATGTTATTGCAAACAGAGTTCAAAGAAGTTGCTGGGACGAACATTGTTTACCGGTAAGGTATCCTTTGGATATAGAAAGGATGAATAAGTCGCTCTCGTATCTTATAGGCGAACATGATTTTTCCGCCTTTAAGAAATCAAGAACGACTAACCCTGCCAAGGTTTGCAAGATGTATAAAGCGCAAGCGGTTAAGCAAGGCGATTATATATACATAGATTTTATTGCAGACAGATTTTTGTACAATATGATCAGATTGATCGTCGGAACTCTCCTATGGATGGAAAGAAATTCTTTTAACCCCGAAGTAATGAAAGAAATTCTTGACTCTAAGGATATAACAAAAGCAGGTTCGACCATAAGCCCCGAGGGGCTGACATTAATAGAAGTAATATATAATAACATAAATGGAGAGAAAGCACATGAAAACTTATTCAGCTAAACCTCTTGAAGTAGAAAGAAAATGGTATTTGCTTGATGCTGAAGGTCAAACATTAGGAAGACTTGCAGTATTAGCGGCAAACCTTTTAAGAGGAAAGCACAAACCACAATATACTCCGAACGTAGATACAGGCGATTTTGTAATAATAATAAACGCTGATAAAATTACGGTTACGGGTAAAAAAGAAACAGATAAAATTTATTACCACCATACAGGTTATCCGGGCGGATTAAAATCAGCATCATTTAAAGAATTAATGGAAAAAGACCCGACAAAAGCAATAGAAAAAGCTATAAAGGGTATGTTACCGCATAATACATTAGGTCAGGAACAATTTAACAAGTTAAAAGTATATGCAGGTTCCGAGCATCCGCATGCTGCACAAAAACCTGTATTATACAATGAAACGGAGGCTAAATAATGGCAGATAAAGAAATTATGGCAACAGGTAGAAGAAAAACCGCAATTGCCGTTGTTAAGCTGGTAAAAGGAAAAGGCAGAGTTTTTGTTAACGGTAAAACATTTGCTGATTATTTCGGTGGCCGTGCAGCTTTAGAAATGATGGTTTATAGACCTTTAGCTTTAACTGATAACCAAGAAAAATATGATGTAAGAGTTAAAACAGTAGGCGGCGGCGTAACAGCTCAAGCAGGAGCTATAAAGCATGGTATTGCAAGAGCTCTTTTAAAAGCTAATGAAGATTATAAAACGGTTTTAAAATCAGAAGGTTTATTAACCCGTGATGCAAGAGTTAAAGAACGTAAAAAATACGGACGCAAGAGAGCAAGAAAAAGATTCCAATTCTCAAAACGTTAATATTTTTCCGAATGTATTACAAAAGAGGAACTCCCCAAAATCGGGAGTTCCTTTTTTATTTAACTTGTGAGATGGAATAAAAAATTGTTCAATTATAAAAATTGGAGATTTAATAAAAAATTACCAACAAAAATACTTTTGAGGTAATCAAAAAATATATAAGGAAATAGAGTAATTAAGGAAGGTCGGTACCCATTCATCGATGTATTCTACCACCCGCACAGCAGGCGAATAATTTCTGTGCTTCATAATTACTCTATCAAATATATTATAACAAATTTTAAAAGCCGTTTAAACCCTATTTAAGTGAAATTATATATATTCTGTTTGGTAACAAAGATATTAAATTTTTAAATTGAATCGGGGGGGGGTAAAAGTAGTATAATTACTTTGGTTACAATTGAGGTTGTTTTATGAGTGAAGATGAAATACATAAAATAGTTGAATTTAATTTGACGAAGAGTTTATATTACAGATTTGTAGTAATAACTTTTGCAATTTGGCTTGCTATTGAAAGTATTTGTGCTTTTTTAAATCCCGGCGGACCTACATACGGTTATGCAGTTGCAGTTAACGGATTCTTATGTTTTATTGTAATGGTTTACCTCTCATTAATAATTTTGTGTGTAGATTTTATTTTCACAGAAAAAGTTCAAGCTAAAAAATCAATTAATAATAAATTTTTAAAATTATTAAGTCGGATTTTGTTTGTATTTTATTATTTTTTAGCTATTCCGATATTAATTGTATCATTTAGATTGCTGATAATTTTCCTTATTTTATTGGCATTAAGTATAATATATTATTTTTATAGAATAAAAAAATTAAGCAAGTAGTAATCAGTATGTAGTTGAATTTAAACAAACCTACTTAATATTAAAATTTTTTCTTTTTTAATTGTTTAAGATAATTTCTTTTTAAATTAGAAATTGAACCAAAAAACATATTTTCAGATTTTGTAAGACAATTATTATAGTTAATTTTATGTTCAATCAATGATAGTGTACAAATTAAATCTGCTGTTTGGAACAGTTTATAATCGTTAGGACATACAACTTTATATTCAAAATTATCGGCAAACCAAGAACTAAAAACAGCAACTAATATATTAGCTAATTGAAATTGCCCGTTATCATAATAAATTATAATCTTTTCATAACTTGAAAAATATTTAAAATTTTCTTTTATAAATATAGACAAGTTTTTTGATATTTGATTACTCATATCCAACTGAGATAAAATTGATTTTTTATTAATAATTATATTTTTGTATTTTATATCAACATTTCTTGTAAAATGAAATAATTTATTAAATATTTTAAAGCGTTCTTTTATATCAATATTGGTATAATTTTTTTCTCTTCTTATCAAAGGACCCGAATGGATTGTATGTTCTCCTAAGGAACATTCGTTCAAAGAAATATTTAGTTTATTTATATCTTCAACAATCTTATTTTCTTGATTATGAAAAACCAAAGTTACAATATAATAAGGTGAATTTTCACAATAATTGCCAAAATCACCTGATTCGTCAATAAAAATACTAAGCTCTTTCACATTTAAACCTTTAATTCCTCAAATTAAAAGCGAGGAGTACCCTCGCTTGCGGTGGACCGAGAGCATATGCCCAGCCCGTTAATTTTATTATAGCATGCCGGCATGCCCGATTTCAATATGTCAAGTTATTTATTAAGTTTTATTAACATGCTAATTTGCTTCGGGGGGGGGTAAAAGTGTTATAATTACTTTATCTAAAGATAAGAGGGTTTATGAAATTACTAAAAGGTTTTTGTATTTTATTAATAATTATTATATTGCTTTTATTCTTGTCAAGAAATTTGTACAAGTTATACAAATCATTTCAATTAGATAAAAAATACAGAACATCAATTGAAAACTATAAGTCAGAGAACGGGAAATATCCTGATAATGTTAAAGAACTTTTATATTCCGTTTATAATAACAATCAAGATTATAAAATATTTATTTCTGAAGATAACGGTTTGTTTTATGAAGTATATTTGTATTGTTCTGACGGTGCAGAA
>CANQLG010000020.1 GCA_947624645.1 Candidatus Gastranaerophilales bacterium | reverse complement strand
TGTTGCAATTTTTTTTTGCTTAGAATATAATAAGTTGCGTTGGGATCGTAGCTCAGTTTGGTTAGAGTGTCTGCCTGTCACGCAGAAGGTCGCGAGTTCGAGCCTCGTCGGTCCCGCCATTTAAAAGAGGGCTTTTGTCCTCTTTTTTGTTGAGAAAGGAAGCGAGAACGAGCAAAAGCGATACAAAACGAACCGCTGAACCGAAGGTGAAGCGAGTGAGCTTGTATGCGGAGTGAAACGTAGCTGTGAGAGCCTCGTCGGTCCCGCCATTTAAAAAGAGAGCGTAAGCTCTCTTTTTTTTGAATTTGTTTGGCGAGAACGAGCAAAAGTCAAAATAAGTTATTTCTTAATCATTTCAATTTGTTTTTGAATTCTGTATTTAATCAGTTTCAAAAAATTTTCCGGTCCCAGAACTTTAATCGTAGGACCAAAAGATAAAAGTTTAATCAAAACTTCTATTTCATCAGATTTACGATAATAAATTTTTGTAGTACAGATTTTTGTATTATCATCAAATTCACTTTCTTTACGATATGTTGAAAATTCTATCATAAAACGTTCTATGGCATTTCTATCATCATATATTTCCACTATTACAGGTTCTTTAGAATTAAATTTTTCCATATGATTATCAAGGTTTAATTTCCCCTTAAAAATTTCATTAGAATTTTTTACTTCCAAAATTCTGCCCATATTCAAACAAACATAGTCATATAGTTTTCTATCTTTTATTCTTGCTGCGAAAATTCTAAATTTATCATCTTTTGGAGAAAATTCAAATTTTAAAGGAATATAATGTCCGATAGTTTCTTCATTATTTCGGTTGGGGCTTTGGTATATAATCTTTACGGGAGTTAAGTTATTCATTGCCGTATTAATCTTGCGGAAGTTTTTTTGATAGTAATAATTTCTATAATCATCGCCATCAGAGTATTTATCATAGTATTTGAATTGTTCCTGTTCATATAATGGTTCAATATCGTTTAATTTCGATTTGTCATATGTTTCTGTAAATAAGTCAAATCTAGGGTCTTGCGATATTGCCTTTAACCAGCTTTTTTCAATATTTGTAATCGGCATTTTAATTTTATTTTTTAAAAGCGAATAGTATTTATCATCTTTTTTTTCAATAAAAGGTAATGATTCAATTTGGGGTAAAAGATGAAAACAGCTCTCAGTGTATCCGTTATCATTTATTATATCTTTGATTTCATTAACACTAACCGGTGAGTTATTAACTATTTCTGTTATAATTTTATAATAGCATCCAAAAATTTCGGAAAATATATTATTCATTAATACCTCCATACATTTGTGCCATTTTTTTAACATCTTCATAAAAAAGGTCTATAACCTTTTTATTATTCCCATTTAATTCAATAATTCTTCCGATAAAAGTTTTAATCCAAGTTGTTAATTCATTCGTATCATAAATATCATTTGAATATTTATATATATTACGCCTTAATTTTTCAACTTTACCGCCTCTGCTTTCACGTTCCAGCCTTTTAATAATAAAATCTTCGTTTTTTTCATTAATAAATAAAGTCATTTCAAAATGTTCAGGCTTACATTCCTGTACCAATGCCGTTGAAAAAGAATTTTCAAAACAAGATTTTAAACTTTCCCTAATAGAAGAAAAATTTTCATCTTTTTCTAAAATTTTAACACTTTTTATATAATCCAAACGGTAAACCGAAAACCTAAATTTACCCCTGCCTTGTGCAATTACATATCTTCTTCCCGTTTGTACGCTTACAAAAATTATCAATGGCAGAATATTAATATTATCGGCTACATTTTTTCTGCGGGAAAAATTATTAATAATAACTCGTTTTTGCTGTTTTATTGCATTTATAATATCAAGCGCTACATTATCTTCAAGCGTATTAACTATAAAATTATGCTTGAATTGAAACTTAATGTTTTTATTTCCGATTTTGTCATTAATATAACTTCCTATTACCCCAAACGGAGCAATCTCACTAAAAAAACTAATTGCATCGGTTGAAATTCCAAAATCTTTAAAATAACATTTATTCAAAGAATAATAATATGTTTTTTTATTTTTTACCGCATTGATAATTCCAAATTCACAATACTCTTTGAGTTTATTTCTAACTGTTTGAGGCTCAAATATAAGTTCAACTCGGTCATTTATTATGTCTGTTATTTCATCAAGTGTATGATTGTCATTACTTGTTAAAATATCCAAAATTAAAAAGTGCAGAATAATATCATTATCGGTAAAACTTTTTGATTTGTATGCTTTATAAAAAGGATTTTCAGGGATTTTAGATAAATCGACGGAAATAAATACTTTTTTGCCTCCATTTGTGTATTCCCATTTTGTTATATCTCCCAGATAATTTTCAATTCTTCTTCGTTCATTGTCGTATGTGCGCTTGCTTTTTTGATTAAAATCGTTTCTTGTCTTAAATCCGAACACAAAAAACTCACGCATATAATCTCTTATACGACTAAAGTTTTTGATTAATTCAGAGTATTCAGACATAATTTTACCTTTTATCTGTATTATACAAAAATTATAAGGTATGAATAGTAATAGTTAAAGTTCGCAACTTTTTTTAAATGATATTTAAAATTAAATAGTTTATTCTGATAATGGCAGAGGTAGAATTTAAAAGTTCTACCTGTTTGTCGGACAAGGCTCCGTAGCTCAATCGGTAGAGCGCCGCCCTGAAGAGGCGGGCGTAACTTGTTCAAATCAAGTCGGAGCCAATTTAATATGGTGCATGTAGTTTAACGGTAGAACCTCCGATTGTGGCTCGGATAACAAGGGTTCAACTCCCTTCTTGCACCCCAAATATATAAAAAGGGTAAATATGCAAAATATTATCGGTCAAAAAAATATTGCAAAAGTATTTACAGATAAAATTGATGAATCCTCAAAACTGCAAATACAAACGTTATGCAATCAAGATTTTATTAAGGATAGTAAAATTCGTATCATGCCTGATGTTCACGCAGGTGCAGGTTGTACAATCGGAACGACAATGACAATAAAGGATAAAGTTGTTCCAAATCTTGTAGGAGTTGATATCGGCTGCGGTATGGAAACTATTGAACTTGCCGATACTTCCGTTGATTTAGAAAAGTTTGATAAATTCATTTATGACAATATTCCAAGCGGAATGAATATAAGAAAAATTCCTCACCAATATATTGATGAAATTGAAATTAAAGATTTATGCTGTCTTAATATGATAAATCAACACAGAGCGGTTCATAGCATCGGAACTCTCGGCGGTGGTAATCATTTTATTGAAATTGACAAAGATGATAATGGTAATTTGTATATTGTAATACACTCAGGAAGCAGATTTTTAGGTAAACAAGTGGCGGAATACTATCAGGAAGAAGCATATAAACAACTTAATAACTGCTCTAAAAAAATGCTTAATGAAGTAACGGAAAGTTTAAAATTACAAGGCAGATACTCTGAAATTAAAGAAACAATATCAAAATTAAAAAATCAAATTATAACGGATATACCCAAAGCTCTTGCTTATGCAAGCGGATATTTATTTGATGACTATATTCATGATATGAAAATCGTACAAAAATATGCGGTTTTAAACAGAAAAGCCATGGCAGATGAACTTCTTAACGGTCTTGGATTAACCATAAAAGAAGAATTTACGACAATTCATAATTACATAGATACAGAGTCAATGATTCTTAGAAAAGGTGCAGTTTCTGCCAAAAAAGATGAAAAACTTTTAATTCCTATAAATATGCGTGACGGAAGTTTAATCTGTATAGGCAAAGGTAATGAAGATTGGAATTATTCTGCTCCTCATGGTGCGGGAAGGTTATTCAGCAGAAATAAGGCAAAAAAGAATTTTACGGTTGAAGAATTTAAAAATTCCATGGAGGGAATATACTCCACATCCATTAATAAAGATACTCTTGATGAGTGTCCTATGGCATATAAAACTATGGATGATATTGTAAATAATATAACTCCAACAGCAGATATAGTTAAAATAATCAAACCAATATACAACTTTAAAGCAAGTGAACACTTTAAAAGAAAAGGCAAAAGGTAAATCATGAAAAATAAAATACAAAAAATATTGCAAAAAATAGAAAAAGATAAAAATGTAAAAATTATCTTTGCAATTGAAAACGGAAGCCGTTCTTGGGGTATGGCAAGTAAAGACAGCGACTTTGATGTGCGTTTTGTTTTTAAAAGAAAAATAAATGATTATATTGTATTAAATCCTAAACAAAATGTTATAAATTTTGCATTTGATAAAGATTTGAAATCTTGCGAAGCACAAGGCTCTTTAATTGATATGAGCGGATTTGATATTTTTAAATATTTAAAACTTTTACTTGCCTCAAATCCGACAACGATTGAATGGTTAAATTCTTCGATAGTTTATTATGGCGATAACAACTTGCCGCTGCGTGAATATATGAAAGAAAATTTTAATCAAGAAAGATTATTCAAACACTATTTTTCATTATTCAAAAATAATTATCGGGAATTTATACAACAGGCAAAAGCAATAACTTATAAAAAGTATCTATATTCTATGCGTGGACTTTTGAATGCTAAATATGTTTATGAATATGATAAAATCCCTCCGCTTGATTTAAAACAAACGGTACATGAACTTAAAAATATTATTCCGCTTGAAATTTATAAAAAAATTCAGGAAGTTATAGAAATAAAGTCACAGGGTTTGGAACGTGATGTAATCTTGCGAATACCTGAGTTTGATGCATATTTTAATATTGAACTGCAAAAAGAATTTAGTAATTTCAACCCAAGAAAGCCTAACGTAGAAGTTTTCAATGAATATTTGCAAAAAGAAATCAAACGTCAATACTTGAAATAGTACTTTGATAAAATAATAGTTTAAGTTACCAACCAAATTAGGACATTGACCCATTTCGGATTGTGGTTTGGGGTTGTTTGCTAATTTAAAAAGTTGATAGAGGAATGTGGTTTGTCTATCGTAATGTTAAATTAGTTCCTAAACTTTTTAGCCCTTTTAATTAAAAGAGTGTAGCTCGAGTTATCAACTGCGTAGCTTTCCCATAAAGCGATATCCTCGGTTTGAGATTTTGACAAGCTATCGCTAATATTGGTTCATATCAATTTAAAATTATGTTTTAATCAGGTTTTAGTTTTGTATATTCAAATTACAGTTAGTATGGTGAGAACGAGCATAAGCGATACAAAGCGAAGCTCCTTTAATATAAATTTCTGAGATTGCAGTAAATCTATGTTATTTTGACTTTCTTGCACGAATTTCTGCTATTTTGGCTTTTATATTTTCACCTGCTTTGATTTCCAAACGCCTTATTTCTCCAAGCATTTCGTTCATAACGGGTCCGGGGTCCGGATTATTTATATTGGTTCCTATCAACAAGTCTTTTTGTACTTGAACGTCTGCTTCCATCTTTGTGAGTATAGCAAGAACTTCTTCGATTTCCGCATCGGTAAAATTAATTTTTTTTAGGTTATCTATCAGAGTCTGTTTTATTTTTTCACGCTCTTGCCTGATTTGTTCTGTCTTATTTTCTTCTTCAACAAAACCTAATTTTTCACCTATTTTTTTGAAAAAATCCATCATTTATCCTCTTTTAAATTAAGATTGTACGTACTTACATAATTTTTACCATATTTATCTATATAAAGGAATAGCCATTCTCTATATCTTAAATACATCCATAACGGATTTTGATAAGTTTTGGCACATTCTTGTATACAATATTGAAGAGTTTCTTTTAGTTCTGATTTATTCATTCCTATGCATTCAAAGTTTATATTGGGAGAAAACTCTTCTTCTGCCGGATATATTTTTGTTATTCCGTATTTTTCGGGGTCTTGTGCAAGTTTAGCATGGCGTCCCATTGTAAATATACTTCTGCCGTATGAGTGGATAATGTCTTTATATTTTATTATCATATCTACCGTTTTTTGAGCATCTTCTTTTGTTTCTGTCGGAAATCCGAAGAAAATAAATGCGAAATTCCATATATTTGCATCATTTGAATTTTTTAATATTTCAAATCGTTTGTTTAAGTCTATTCCTTTGTTTATTAACTTCATTACTTTGGCTGAACCTGATTCTAATCCCCACATTATCATTTTTAATCCTGATTCATTTGCCGATTTTAATATATCTGATTCGAATGCCGTTTCCAGCCTTGCATCACAAAAATAACTTATTTTTACATTTTCTTTTATTAATTTTTCGGATAATTCTTTTAAATAAACGGGTGAAACAGATTCATCTATAAATTCAAATTTACTGATATTATATTTATCTTTTAATTCTTTGAATTCATTTATTGTTTTATCCGTATTCTTTATATTGAAGTTTTGTCCGAAATCTTGATCGCAGAAGCTGCATTTGCCCCAATAACATCCCCTTGATGACTGAAAAGGTAAAACTATATCAGGGGAAAAATATTTATTAAATTCATAATCATCTAAATTTACATTACTTACTTCATCGAGTTTCAGCGGCTTCATTTTAGGGTTCTGTATAATTTCATTCCCCTTTTTATACATTAAATTTGAAACTTGCTCAATAGGAATTTTGGATGCGATATATTCTGCCAATTTAAGTATTGGTCCTTCGCCCTCTTCAATTGATATACTGTCGGCAAAATCGTTAAAAAATTCGGGATATTTTTTTAATTCATCAGTAATTCTTCCGAAAAAATTCCCGCCTATATTGATATGAGCATCAGTTCTTTTTTTCAATATACTTGTAAGTGTTAATCCTGCTATAATCTGGCTTGAAGAATTTATTGATACAGCTATTAAGTCAGGTGTTTCTTTAAGTATTTCTTCTATTTTTGTTTCATAGTATTTTATAAATATATTGCTGTTTGTATCATTTACAAAATATTTAATACTTTCAAAATTAAATTTAAAGAAAGGATTTTGAATCCAATCAAATTGAACTCTTGTAGGACTATATGGTAAAGAAACTATTTCAAGTCCTTTATCTATTATATTCAAAGATTTTATTAATAATACAGGATTATAAAAGTCATCAGTTTTAAAAGTTTTCTTTGCAGCCTCAATAAAAGACGGAATTATTTTTGCCTTTTCCTCATTATTTGCATAATATTTTTTTAAATAATTGTATTTATATAAAATTATTTTTTCTTCTAATGAATAATCATTTTCTTTTTTAGCGGGAGAATATATCTTTAATATTTCTTTTTTTAATTCTTCTAATTGTATTTTTGCTAAAAGAAATGAATCTTCAAGATTTTGTCTCGTTAAAATCTTATCGTAAAAATCTATATTTAAATCCATTGCTTTTGCGCTGTATCCGTTGGACTTTAGCTGCCCAATTAAAGATGGCAACGCATAATGCGGACTGATTGGGGTCCATTGTGGCGGGAAAATCAGTACTATTTTGTCTTTTTTCATACATATAAGTATAGATTATTATTGACTTTTTTTCTAATTATTAAGAAATATTAAATTGATATATACAAAAAAGGCAATTCTATAAAGAGTATATACTTTATATATATAAGAATAAAATAAGAAATGAGGTAAACAAATGACTTCGAGTTCCATAAAAAACGAATTAACACAAGCAGGATTCAAAACCACTTCTTTAAGTGCTAATGAAGCATCTTTTGAACATTATGGCTATTATTTGGGTGATAATGTAAAAGATATGATTACAGATAGTTTTGATTGTGATGCGGACTACGAATTGCAAGCGAGAGTGGCTTCATTGTTTGGTAATAAAAGAAATGTTATGCAAAATGGTACTTTTGTAAGTTCTTTAAAAAGTATGGGCTTATCCGTCAGTACTCAATGGGTTCAAACTCAATATATGGTTGATGAAAAGTCAGCCGGACATGGGTCAAGAAAAGTTAGAAACGGCGGTATAAATGTATATACTATCTCGGACGGAAAAGGCGGAGAAATTGTTATAGCTGATGCTAACGGTAATGCTGCTATTGAAGTTGAAGAAGTATTTATGAATCAAATTCTTTCTGATATTGCCGTTGATGTTGATTTAATCAAACAGTTTGAAAATGAAGGTATCAATATCAGTGTCGGTGGCGGTTCAAGTGCTGAAGGCAATGAAGATGAAGAAATCTCTCAAACTGAGTTTAACCTAAATGTAGAGAAATATATTAATAGGGGATTATCAGTTGAAGATGCAGAACTGAAAGCTCAGCTTGAAAATAATGCATTCTCACTTCATTATACCGGTACAAAAAAAGATAATGAAGATAAAGAAAATTATAAAAATGCTTTAAACTATTCAATTTCTGAAGTTTCAAAGACTGAGGAGCAAAATAAAACTGAAAAAGAAAAATTAAATAAAATCCCAAAATCTAAAGAGGATGAATATAAATTTAAAGATAAGAATATTTTTACAAAGTAAATTTAAATATTAATCTGAATGGAAAATAAGGTAAATACACCGCTTATGCGGTGTATTTTTTAATTTTTAAAATATTCTAATATTTCATTAATATGGTCATCCACATCAACTTTTTCCCAATATTTTATAATATTCCCTTCTTTATCTAATATAAAAGTTGATCTTTGTATATTTTGTATTTTATTTTGGTGGCTTAATATAGCATTTTTTAATTTGTCGGAAATATCTGATAACAGAGGAAAATTAAGTTCATTTTTTTGTTGAAACTCCTGATGGTCTTGTATTTCGTTAGAGCTTACACCTATAACTTTTGCATATTCATTTAATTTTTTTAATGCTTCTTTAAATTCATGTGCCTGCTTTGTGCAAACAGGCGTATCGTCTTGCGGGTAAAAATACAGTATTATATTTTCCCCTTTAAAATCTGAAAGTTTATAGTTTTTTTCATTGCCTTTTTCATCAATACCTTTTAATTCAATATCTAAATAGTGCATAAATTTTCTCCTTTTGTTCAATATAAGTTGTATTTTTAAATATTTCATCAGCTTTATGTTTAAAGACATGTATATTTAATTTTTATTTAATGATGAAACTTTATCTAATATAAATAGTCTTATTAACATAAGGGGAATAAACAAATAATCAAATTTATATTATAATTAGTTTGGATAAGGAGAGAGTTGTGAGAATACTTTTAAAAAAATTCGCATTAATAACAATGGCTTTATTGGTGGTAAGTATTACCTGCTGTAAGAGCGGTTCGGCGTTTGCAGGTTCTGATGCCGTTTTGTATGATATGGTATGGAAAATAGTTAATACTAAATATTTAGACCAGACAAATAACGGTCAGGATTGGAAAAGATGGAGACATAAATATGATGACAAAATTAAAACGCCTGAAGATGCTTATGTCGCTATTGATACAATGGTAGCAAGTTTAAATGATAAATATACAAGATTTGTGCCGCCTAAAGAATTTGAAGAAGAAAAAAATGCAATAAAGGGTTCATTGTGTGGAATAGGTATTCAAATAGGCTTGCGAGACGGTAAAATCCTTATTATTGCTCCGATAGAAGATACCCCGGGTGAAAAAGCAGGTCTTTTGGCGGAAGATGAAATTCTTTCTATTGACGGAATTTCTACTAAAGATATGACTATTGATAAGGCTGCCGATAAAATTCGCGGTGAAAAAGGTACTACGGTCGAGCTTGTAATTAAACGTAAAAATCAGCCGAATAAAACTTACAGAATAGTAAGAGATGAGATTGAAATCAAGTCTATTTCTTCTAAAACTCCCGAAAACTTTAAATTGGATGATAAAATCGGATATATCAGATTGAGTTCTTTTATGGGTCGTAATGTAGGTATTGAATTTAAAGATATAGTTAATAATTATAAGGATAAAGAAGGACTTATTATTGATATAAGAGCTAACACCGGCGGTTTATTAAACAATGCAATTTTAATTTCAGATTTATTTTTGGATGATGAAATTATTGTTAGTACGGTGGATAGAGATAATTATAAAGATACAACAAGATCTACAAAGAGATACTTTTCTAATCAGCCAATAGTAGTTTTGATTAATAAAGGAAGTGCATCTGCAAGTGAAATTATGTCAGGTGCCTTAAAAGACAATCATAGAGCTATTTTAATCGGAGAAAATACTTTCGGTAAAGGACTTGTTCAAGAAGTTAAAAGTTTGGCTCCGTTTGGTGCAGGCTTGAATATTACGGTTCAAAAATATTTAACCCCCAACGGAACCGATATTAATAAAAAAGGAATTGCACCTGATATAGAAGTAGAACTGACCGAACAAAATATTAAAGATAAAGATGATGTTCAGCTTAAAAAAGCGCAGGAAGTCTTGCTTCAAATGATTGCAAATGAAAAAATGTCTGCTAACCGTTAATCTTATGATATACAATTTGAGCGGCATTTAATACGGGATCAATAGCCGGAGAATACGGAGGTGAGTATGGTAAATCCAGATTCATGAAGGTCTCCAGCTTTGTTTTCCCCAGTATTGCAGGTATTACCGTATTGATTCGTTGGTTTACTTCGCCGTCTCCTATACCTTGTATACCCAGTATGGTTTGAGTATTCCTATCTGCTATGAGTTTTAAAGTTATTGTGCCTGTATTGGGCATATAACCTGCTTTATCTCGTTTTGTTACTATTGCGTATTCGGGTTGAAATCCAAGCTCTTGTGCTTCTTTGTAACTTATTCCTATTATTGATATTGTCAAATCAAAATATTTTGTTATTGTGGAGTTTAATATTCCGTCAAAAAAACAGCTTCCGCCTGCAATATTTATCGCTGCGCATCTGCCTTCTTTATTTGCTGTCGACCCCATAGGGACCCATGTATATCTGTTTGTGACCAGATTATAATTATCAGTGCAATCACCAACAGCATATACACCTTGTATTGATGTTTTGAGTGTTTTATCTACTTTTATGCTGTTATAAATTCCTAATTTTATATTGCTACCTTCTAAAAAATCAGTATTTGGTCTTACTCCTGTTCCTAATATTACTAAATCCGTTTCTATTTCTTTGCCTGAGGCAGTTATAACTTTTGTAACTTCTCCTTTTTTATTCCCGCTAAAAGCCACTACATCTTCATTTGTAAATATACTTACCTGCCCGGGATTCTTACCTATTATGTAATCAGCTACGGCTTGAGAAAAATCCTCATCAAACATTTTTAATATTTGAGAATTTTTTTCTATTAAAGTTACCTGTAATCCGTTATGTACAAATGCTTCCATTAATTCAACAGATATATATCCGCCACCAAGAAGCACTGCACGCTTTGATTCAAGCATCTTGTTTTTTATATTTATTCCGTCTTGTATTGTTCTCAATGTAAATATATTTTTTAAATTTATATTAGCTATATTTGGTATTACGGGTGTTGCTCCCGTGGCGATTACTAAAGTCGTATAATTTACTTCATACTTATTTCCTGAGATTAAATCCTGCATTATAACGGTTTTATCTTTTGTATTTACTTTTAAACATTGCTGCTTTATGTGAACATCTATATTTTGTTTTTGAAAATCTTCAGGCGTACGCATAATCAATGTTTCGGGATTTTGTATTATATTTTCTATATAATATGGCAGTCCGCAGGCTGAATATGATATTATTTCTTCCTGAGTATAAATATCTATTTTTATATTAGGATTTTCGCGTCTTAATTTTGCAGCTGTCTTTGGACCTGCCGCACCGCCACCGATTATTACGACTTTTTCGCTCATTTTTTATTATGCTCCGTTAAAATATCATTCGCTGTATTTCTATCCCGCTTATTTCTAACAGTGATTTTTCTAATTCTATTGCGTTTTCACTATCGTCTATTTGCAGTAATATTATTCCCTTATCCGAGCAGAAAATTGATGTGTTATTTATTCCTATCCGCATTTTAATTATGCAGTTGAATCGGGTCAGAATCTTCTGTAATTCAACTGCATTTATTATTTTGTCGGGAAGTTTTATCCCAAGTATTATTGTCATTATTTATCTTGTATTTCTAATTTTATAGTCTCTTTATTTTCTTCTTGCTTTTTTGGAAGAGTTATTTCTAATATCCCTTTTCTTAAATCAGCTCTTGATTTTTCAATATCTATTTCGTAAGGAAAATATAAAGTTCTTGAATAGTTGCCGTATCTGAATTCTGTTTTATGATATTTATGCTTTTTGTTGTCCTGTTCTTTTTCGGATTCTTTTGTTGCCTCTATTTTCACATATGATTTATTTATATCTACGTTGATATTCTCTTTGTCTATCCCGGGTAACTCTACTTTTACGCAATATTGATTATCATATTCTTTTACGTCAACAGGCATTGCCATTCCGTTTAATTCCTGATGAAATATGTATTCGGGAAATAAGTTATCAAAACTCTTTTGTAATATTGCATTAATATCTTCATTTAATGTGTTTAAAAAAGTGTCGGGTTTTTTGATTAAATATTTCATAAACTTCTCCTATACAAAATTTTCTCTTTTATTTTGTATAGAATAATATTTTTATACATTACCGAATAAGGTATAATATTTAACTATTTATTCAATATCTTCTAAATCTGAAATATCGCCCAGTTGTTTTTCTTTTAATTTATTTACAACCGAATCGACCAAGAAATCATAAGACTTCATTTTTTTTATATCTTCGGAAAATTCATTTACAAGCATTTCTTCCACACTTGTACGAAGTTTAGTTTCTTCTTCCAAAATGGAATTTAAAATATTATTTTTATTTGAATTTGCAAATTGAAGCCACTGTGTCTGCGGTTTTATATTTTTTAATTCTTTTACTAACTTAAATTGTTTTAAGTTGAACATTTTATCCGAATTTCTCCATTTTTGAAGCAGATATCATTTACTTTTTTTACTTTATTTTCTTTTATATATGATAAAACATTTTTAACACTTTGTACAGTCGTCAGCTTTTCGGTTACTGTGTACAATATTAAATCGTGTAATAACGGATAATTTTTTAGTCTTGGTATTTCTGTATCCAAAATATTTTTTATCATTAATTCTAATTTTTTATCTGTACTCATTTTTATATTAATAGGGTTTGATGCTGTTTTATTTGAGTATTGCGATATATTATTTTCCGATTGTATACATTCTAAAGTAATCTTTTTTTCCGAATTATTCATTTTACTTACCTTTTTATTATTTTCATGCTTTCACATTAGATTAAAGTTTTTTGAATAACCTGTATTTCTTATTTTTTAAAATATTGTTACATTTATTAATAAAATCATCTATTACGAAATGTAACTGAAACTGCGATTAATTTGAAAAAAAATTAAAGTTATTTTTTATTTTGTCGAATAACAAAATATCGGATTGTAAAAATGATTATGTGCTTAGCACAAGAATAGGAGAAATATGACGGATTTTTCGATTAAAAATAATACGGGTAATAATGAAATATCAAAACCCATATCTCCCGAAGATATATATAAAAGATCAAAGAAATTATATGAAATGTTTGTTGAAAGAACAGCTAAATCAGAATTTGCTAATTCTCCTATATTGAAACAAAGAAAGTTAGAGTTTCTTGGCAGATTAAGAGATTTAGCCGACCAATATGGTTTTGATGGTGAATTAGAGTGGATTGAGCATGAGGTAAATTCTTTAACCGAAGAACCAAAAACGGATGATGTAAAACCCAAAACAATTCCATATTATAGGCCTATACATAAACCGCAAGAAAAGCATAATGAAGTTACAGAAGGACTTGATACAGAACAGTCGGTTGAAAATCTTTGCGAGGATTCTGAAGAAGTTGATGCAGAGCAGTCGGTTGAAAATCTTGGCGAGGATTCTGAAGGAGTTGATGCAGAACAGTCGGTTGAAAATCTTTGCGAGGATTCTGAAGGAGTTGATGCAGAGCAGTCGGTTGAAAATCTTGGCGAGGATTCTGAAGGAGTTGATGCAGAGCAGACAGTTGAAAATCTTGGTGAGGATTCTGAAGAAGTTGATGCAGAGCAGACAGTTGAAAATCTTGGCGAGGATTCTGAAGAAATTAATGCAGAACAATCGGTTGAAAATCTTGGCGAAGATTCTGAAGAAGATGATGTAGTTCAAGCAGTTGAAGATAGTTCTTATGACTCCGATGAATTTGATTTAGGACGTGTAATTGAAGCATGTAAAGATAATAATGGCGAATGCAGTGAAAATGTATTAGAATTAATTTCTGCATTTCAGCCTGAAGGTAAAAAAGCAGAATACTATGTTCCTTTGATTGTTCAAAAATGCAGGGATATTAACGGAAATATCTCTGGTGAAAAGGTTGCAGTATTATCATTGCTTGCTCAAAAAAATATGTCTGCTGCTTTTTTATCGGGAAATTTAGGCTCGTTAATTGCTAAAGGCGTTGATGGAGCTGAAGTCATTAATTTTGATTTGTGTGAAAATATCGCAAAAGTTAAATCTTTCGGTTATGAAGACGGATTTGCTCTTGATTTGGCTAAGTTTATTACTCTAGGTAATTTTGATATTGACAAAACAATTAATTATGCAAATAATCTTTTGAATGCCCAAATCTCTCCTCATGCAGTGCTTCATATATTAAATTCCGCAGTTGGCACCGATAAAATAACAGGAGAACAATATATTAATGAACGGACAATAAAATCAATTATTACTTTAAAATCTGTGTTAGTTAAAAACAGAATGAATGAATTGAAAGAACAGCAAAGTCCTATTAATATAGCAAATCGTCCCGTTAAAATTGCAGATACTCCTGCCGGAAGTATATATAAAAGGCAAGATGGAGGAATGCAATTTATACAAACTCCATCTGAAAAAAGTATTAGCAAAACAAAAGAAGATTATATTGAAAAGATTGCTCTTTGTGAAGATAATGTTTTATATAAACTTCTTGACAAATATAAAACGACTGAAGGTGCACTTGATATTAAATATATTCGTATTTTAATGGCTTTAACTTCATTTGGAGTTGTACTTAATTCTTTGGATGAGATAATGAAATTGTGTCTTGATAAATCCGGTTCAATTGATGTCAATACTATAAAGGTTATAGGACAATATAAGAAAAACGGAGCATTAAGCAAAGATATACCTTCGCTTTTAAGTTTACCTGAAAGAAATGAAAATGGTGAATATAACCAAAATATGGTTAATACCGTATCAGTACTTTCTCATGCTGCTATCGGACTGCCTTATATGACTAAATTAGCTTCTGATGCTTGTAATAATGAAAAATTAAAAGATTTTCTTTCCGAAGCTTCCGTTTATTTTGAAACTAAAAATAATTTGGTTGAAATAGTTGATATGGTTAAATCAGACGGTGAAAATGTCGATGAAACCGCATTAGAAATTGTTGATGATATTTTATTCAGCGAAAATAACGATATGAATGAGACCGATTTTATGGAATATATCGGTGATATTCTTCAAACAGCAAGAGGTGATAATCAATATGCAAGCAAAGGTGCAGAAAAAATTTGTTGTTTAATTGATACCTTTAACCCTCAAGATATTAAAATTTTACTTGAAACAGCAAAAAATCGTTTCGGTATTGTTGATGATAAATTGTCAGAATTAGCTTGGGTCCTTTATCAAAAAGGTTATGACCTTGATTCTATTATAAATACGGTTAATTCTTGTAAATATGACGGATATATTGATTACACCAAGGCTGATTTACTTTCTAAAACGGAGTAGTTTGTTAATTCAAAACCTAAAATTTTTAATTCTTCTTTAAATTTTTTATCTTGAGTTATTAAAAATTCCGCATAATTATTGGCTTTTTTAATATCTGTGCAAGGATGAAAAATAATTTCGGTTATTGAATTTTTTTTATTTATTTTCTTTAATCCTTTTATTATACAATTTTTATCCATCATCCCAGTATATAAAATACCTATAAAATAATCATTAGTCGAATAACAGTTCTTGTTATTAGATATTGTATAATAATTTAAAAGTATGTTTTTTAATATATTGACAGGATATTTAAAGTTGAATGAACTATGCCAAACAAAATAAGGAATTTCTTTTTGGGTCCTTATATAATTAATATTATACTCTTTTGCAAGCTTCATAATAAGCTTGTATATATGAGGAATCGCATGAGTATGTACATGCGAATCTATATGGCTGATTGAATGATATTTTAAAATTTTTTCTATCTGTAATCTGAATTCTGCTTCTATTTGCTCCAAAAAGTCTTTTCTTTTTGAATTAGCTATAATATATAAATAATTTTTGTTAAAAAAACCTTGATTATCGGTTAATAACGGCGGTGAAGTCAGGCTTTTACCTTCTATTATATTAAAATGAAATCCTATATCCAAATTTGGACATTGGGGAATTACCCTATAAACAGCATCTTCAAATCCTGACATGTTGGTCATTATACTTGCGGAGGTTATAACTTCTGATTCATAACCTATTTTTATTGCCTCATTATTTTCTTTTGAATATCCGAAATCATCAGCATTAATGATTATTTTTTTCATTTGCATATTACCGGTTTATATTTTATTATTTTATTATTAATTCTAACATAAAAGGCAGTTAAATTATGAAAAACCCTATTTTATCGATAATAATTCCTTGTTTAAATGAAGAAGATTCGATTCCATATACAGTATCAAGTCTGTTAAACATTTTAAAAGAACTTGAACAAACTAATCAAATTGATTCAAACAGTTTTATTTTTTTTGTAAATGACGGGAGTAATGATAAAACCTGGGAGTTGATACAAAAATTTAATAAAGAGACTAACGGGAAAATTAAAGGAATTAAATTCAGCAGAAATTTTGGCAATCAAAAAGCTATAATAGCAGGTTTATTTGAAGCGGATAAATATAATGCTGATTGTTTTATAACTGTTGATGCTGATTTGCAACAAGATGAAAATAAAATCAGAGAATTTATTGAAAAATATAAAAACGGAGCTAAAATTGTCTGCGGAATCAGAAATGATCGTAAAACCGATGGTATTATTAAAAAAATTACCGCACTTACTTTTTATAAATTTATGAATATTTTAGGAGTAAATATACAAATTAACCATTCCGATTATAGACTTGTAAGCAGGGAAGTTGTTCAGACACTAAAGAATTTCCCCGAAACTAATCTGTTTTTACGCGGGATATTTAATGAATTGGGGTATAAAAAAGATTATGTTTATTTTGATGTTAAACCCAGAAAATATGGTAAAACTAAATTTTCGTTTTTTCAATTATATTCGCTTGCATTGAACGGAATAACTTCATTCAGTTTAGTGCCATTAAGAATGGTAACTGTTGTAGGATTTATAATGGCTCTTATGAGTTTTTGTCTTGGAATAAGTGCAATAATTGATTATTATGTTTTCCATTCAACCGTTTCAGGTTGGGCTACCATTATTGTTGCAATCGGTTTTATTTGCGGTATACAAATATTATGTCTCGGCATTATTGCAGAATATTTAGGTCAATTATTTCAAGAGGTAAAATCTCGCCCCAGATACATTATTGAAGAAGAAATTAATTAATATTATTATTATAATCTTCTTCAAGCCAAACATAAGTTTTAGGCAATGTTGATGCAAAAGGATTGTTTAAATCCTTATAATTGAAGGGATTTGTTGTATATCTGTTAATCCTGTTAATTCTGTTTTTTATTTGTTTAAAATATGTATATATATTCATTTTTCTTCCAACTTTTTTTGTATTATATATTTTTTTTGCTAATCAAATAACCTTCTTTATAATAATATTTTGTTAAAATCTAATACTTGTGTATAATAAATTTATGACTAAGAAAATTTTAATAGTAGACGATACAAAGTCGTGGCTGTTGTTTGAAATAAATTTGATAAAAGAAATTTATGGTGATTTTTTTGAAATTACGGCTGTTTCTTCAGCAAGAGAAGCTTATAATATTATATTGAAAAACCTGGATAACCCTTTCCATATTATTTTAACAGATTTGCAGATGGAGTCTGATTTTGAACCTTTAATTGCCGGTGAATGGTTAATTGAACATATTAAACAAATTAAAGAATATTCAAGAGTTCCTATTGTTATTGTTTCTGCGATGCATAATATTGAACTTATCGCCAAAAAATATGAAATCGACTATTTGTCTAAAAATATTCTTATAAATAATAAATTAGTCTTTAAATTTATGTTCGAAAAATTAATGCCCTATCTGAATAAAATTTAAAAAAGATTTTGTTTGTGATACTATACATTTGATTATGGTGTATTTAGACATGTCGAAATATTCAATAGTAACGCTTGAGGAAGTGCCTTCTACAAATTGTTATGCAATTGACAATATTAAATTCTTTGAGGAGGGTACCGTTATCTATACTTCTCATCAAACAGCGGGAAGAGGCAGATTCAACAGACGCTGGATGAGTGATGATTCTGATAATATATATATGTCGCTTGTTTTGAAACCCAAAAATATTGATAATTATCCTTTCCCAAATCTTACACAATACTTATCGGTATGTGTTTGTAAACTGTTAGAGCATGAATTTAATTTAACACCTCAAATTAAATGGCCTAATGATATTTTGGTTAATAATTCCAAAATATCAGGTATACTGGCTGAAACTTCAGTGTACAATAATAAAATTAACGGAGTCGTTTTAGGATTGGGATTAAATGTTAATATGGGCAGCGATTTAATAAATAAAATTGACCAAAAAGCAACTTCAATTTTTATTTTGACCAAAAAACACTATAATTCCAATATTCTTTTAACTAAATTACTGGATATTTTCTTTGAAAATTATGATAATTTTGTTAAATGCGGATTTAGTTTAATTAAAAATGATTATATAAACAGATGTCAGTTTATCGGAAAAAATATTTTAATCAGCGAAAATGGTATTAAATCCGAATATTTCGCAAAATCAATCAATGATGAAGGTTTATTAATTGCGATTGATAAAAATAACAATGAATGTAAGATTATAACGGGAGATATTTTATGTTAAATGAAGGTTTAGCACTTATGGCAACAGGCATGGGAACGGTGTTTTCGTTTCTTATTATCTTGTGGTTAGCCGTAAGTATTATGGGTAAAGTTGTATGCAAGTTGAATGAATTGTTCCCTGAACCTGTTAAAAATGTACCCGCAGCAGTAAAGACCGGTACGGGAGATGTTGAATTGGCAATTGCAATTGCGGCAGCTAAATTAAGAAAATAATTAGTATTATAGATATAAAGAGGGAAAGAAAATGTCAAAAAAACAGATTAAAGTTATGGATACATCATTCCGTGACGGTTTTCAGTCCGTATACGGGGCAAGAGTATTCACAAAAGACTTTTTACCTGCATTGGAAGCAGCAGTTGCGGCAGGATTAAAACACTTTGAAGTTGGAGGTGGCGCAAGATTTCAATCTCCAATCTTTTATTGTAATGAAAATGCTTTTGATATGATGGATACAATCAGAAAGACAGTTGGTCCTGATATTAATTTACAAACTTTGGCAAGAGGTGTAAATGTTGTCGGGCTTGATTCACAGCCTCGTGATATTATTAATCTCCACGCAAAAATGTTCAAAAAACACGGAATGACAACAATCAGAAACTTTGATGCATTAAATGATGTTAATAATTTAATATATTCAGGTCAATGCATAGTTGATAACGGTTTAAACCATGAAGTCACAATAACTATGATGGAGTTACCGATAGGCTGTACGGGAGCTCATGATGTTGCATTTTATGAAAGAGTACTTCGTTCAATCTTAGATGCGGGAATACCGTTTACATCTTTGGCATTTAAAGATGCATCAGGAACTTCTGCACCTCAAAAGGTTTATGAAACAGTTAAAAGAACAAGAGAAATCTTAGGCCCCGATGCTCATATCAGATTCCATTCACATGAAACTGCAGGTACGGGACTTTTAGCATATAGAGCCGCATTAGATGGCGGTGCTGATGGTATTGACCTTTCTATGAAGCCTGTATCGGGCGGTACTGCGCAGCCTGATATTGTATCTATGTGGCATGCTTTAAAAGGTACGGAATATGACCTCGGTATTGATATTGAAAAAATATTGGAAACCGAAGAAATCTTTAAAGAATGTATGAAAGATTACTTCTTGCCTCCTGAAGCATTGGCAGTAAATCCTGTAATTATTTCTTCACCACTCCCGGGGGGTGCGTTAACTGCTAACACTCAGATGATGAGAGATAACGGAACTATGGACAGATTTCCTGAAGTGGTTGCTGCAATGAAAGAAGTTGTTGAAAAAGGCGGTTTCGCTACATCCGTTACACCTGTTTCTCAATTCTACTTCCAACAGGCATACGCTAACGTTATGTTCGGACCTTGGAAGAAAATGACTGAGGGCTACGGCAAAATGGTTCTGGGCTACTTTGGTAAAACTCCTTGTACTCCCGACCCTGAAGTAGTTAAAGAAGCTTCGGAACAATTGGGCTTGCAGCCTACTACCGAAACTGTTCTTGATTTAAATGATAAAGATCCCAATAAGGGTATAGAACCCGCTAAAAAAATGCTTGCAGATGCAGGATTGGAACAAACAGAAGAAAATATATTTATTGCTGCAGCTTGTAAAGAAAAAGGTATTGCTTTCTTACAAGGTCACGGTACAATCGGTGTCAGAAAAAATGAACCTGCTAAAGCTGAGGCTGCTGCTGTTACTTGCTCGAATACTGAGGGCTGCACTGTTAAAGTTAACGGTAAAAAATTTGCAGTTCAACTTAAAAACGGTATAGCTATTGTTAACGGTAAAGAATATACGGTTGATATTACTGATGGTATTGAGGAAACTGCTCATACTTCAGGTAATGCCGAAGGTACGGAAGTCAAAGCTCCGATGCCGGGTGCGGTACTAAGAGTATTAAAAAATGTCGGAGACAGCGTCGAAGAAAATGAAGAAATATTGGTAATCGAAGCTATGAAGATGGAAACTCCGATAAAATCTCCCGTTTCAGGTACAATTAATTCATTATCAGTAGGTCAGGGCGATAAAGTTCAATCAGGTCAGGTAATGGCAACGGTAGGCTAGGAGGAAAATAATGCAATTAGTTGACGGTTTAACTCAATTATGGTACTCGACAGGTATCTATAATTTCATAAAAACAGCACATTCAAGTGTTGACGGAACTTGTGTGGAACAATTTTTAACACACTTTGGTCAGCCTATTATGATTCTTATTTGTTGTTTCTTGCTTTGGCTTGGAATAAAAAAACAATTTGAACCGTTATTATTGGTTCCGATTGCATTTGGCGGTTTATTATCAAATATTCCAATGCCTTTGGGAGAAGAAATTGCAGGCCCAAACGGTTTTTTAGGAATCATTTTTGCAGCAGGTATTGATAAAGGATTATTCCCTTTAATAATTTTTATGGGAGTAGGCGCAATGACGGATTTTGGACCTTTGATAGCTAATCCTAAAACCCTGCTTTTAGGCGGTGCCGCTCAATTCGGTATTTTTGGTGCTTTATTATTAGCTTTGGTTCTGGGATTTGATTTACAGGCAGCAGGGTCAATCGGTATTATTGGTGGCGCTGACGGCCCTACTTCTATTTATGTTACGACTAAATTAAAACAAGAATTATTAGGTTCAATTGCGGTTGCCGCATACTCATATATGGCATTGGTTCCTGTTATTCAACCTCCGATTATGAGATTGTTAACCACTAAAGAAGAACGTAAAATACAAATGACGCAATTGAGAGAAGTGTCAAAACGTGAAAAAATTGTATTTCCTCTGGTTGTTTTAGTTCTTTGTTTAATATTCCTGCCATCAGCTTGCCCTTTGGTTGGCGCATTGACATTCGGCAATTTATGTAAAGAATGCGGTGTTACGGATAGACTCTCTGATACTATGCAAAATGCCTTAATTAACATAGTTACAATATTTTTAGGTTTAACCGTAGGTTCAAAACTTCAGGCAGACCATTTCTTAACTGTTGAAACTTTGAAAATATTATTGTTAGGTATTATTGCATTCTCATTGGCTACGGCGGCGGGTGTTATAATGGCTAAAATAATGAATTTATTCTTAAAAGAAAAAATCAATCCGCTAATAGGTTCAGCTGGTGTTTCTGCTGTTCCTATGGCAGCAAGAGTATCTAATAAAGTAGGAATGGAGGAAAACCCTCAAAACTTTTTGCTTATGCACGCAATGGGACCTAACGTTGCAGGTGTTATAGGCAGCGCTGTTGCGGCAGGTGTCCTGCTTGCTCTTATTGCGCACTAATTTTATTTTTAAAAAAGGAGTTTATTATTCATAATAAACTCCTTTTTTTACTATCTGGTTCTTGATTCACCGCTGGTTACATCTACAAATAAATATTCAGGTATAGAACATTCGGGAATAACATAATCATTACCACCGCTATATAATCTGTTCATGTCAATAAATCCAGCGAAATTATAGTCTCTTAATATTGATCTTGGATATTTTTTTAGTCTGACAGCTTGATTTGCATTTCCTTCCACTGTGTATATGTAATCTTCATCACATTGTACTACTAATCCGGTATGCCCCGTATTCTTACCAGGATAGCGAATTATTAATACATCGCCGGGATTAATTTGCTCCTCTCCATTTTCAATTGAATCCATGGATTTGAAATAACCGGAGTCAACTGCTGCTTGCTGAATATATCTTACTGTAACTAAGTCAGCTGTTGAAGGTGAATTATTGGGAAATAATAAATTTATATTTTCAGCACCAATTTCTGCAGGGTACATAGGATTATATCCACTATTTTCCGGATCAAATTCTGCTGCGTAACCAAAAGCATTGGCTACAAATGCAGCACACCAAGCTATATTGTCTGCACCAACTGCTTCACAATATTGACTTATATAGCCTTTATTATCGCCTTCAGGAACTTCATATTCATTTGGATCAATGTTTTCATGGCTTTTTTCGGTATCTTCAGCAAGACCAACTTGCGTTGTTGCCCAATGTATAGCTCTTGCTACTTCGGGTGCAACTCCATTTGCAATATTTCTTTCATAGTCAAAATCATTTAATTCTAATACGGTAGCGATTATCGGATTGTTTGGATCCAGCCCTGAACCATCTTCATTAAATCTGAATTTTTCATCTGTTCCTTCAGTTACAATTACATTTAAATTTGAAACCAAGTCAAAATATGAACCGTTATATAAACTTGATACTTTTGCATCGGGGTCAGTTGGCATCGTTTCTGCAGCTTGCATTATATATTCTGAACTGTTTTTATATTCAATAGCCATTCTTGCGTATCTGATTACTTCTGAGTCATCAGGGTTAAGTCCTTTTGCTCTCATTTCAGCTTCAGCCTCTGCTAAAGATTCTTCAAATTTATCATCATGGTCTGTGCTTCTGAAGTCACCGTTTGGACCGTCTGATTCAAGTATAACGGAAGGTTCTAAAAAGCTCGGTAACCTATCTAAAATTGTTCTTTCTTCTTCACAATAGTCATCTGAGTCTTGAGGCATATCCAATTGAGAGAAATTAACAATAACTTGAGCAGCCTCTGATGTTTCAGCCATATCTTGGTCTATGCTGTCAGACACTTCGTCCAGATATTTTTCGCTTTCACTTGTTGTGCTCATTGCTATTGGCCCGTCATTTTCAACGGTTGCATCCGGCTCAATTTTTTCATCCATAAGTGCATTGACTAATCCCGAATAACTAGCTACCTCAGGATTACTTACATCATACGATTTATCTGATAAGGAAGAAACTTCAGCTACTGCAGCATTATATTTTTCTCTTTCTTCTTCAGAAGCGTGTTCCGGATCAAAGTTTAAGATAATTTCGGCATTTTCTTTTAAATCTAACTTATCTTCAGCAGAAACAACGGTTATTGTTTCATCCTTAATTGCATTTTCATCATTATTATTACTTTGTTCGCTCTCTTCTGGTTCTTTTTCTTCTTTTGTTTCTTTTTCTTCTTCGGCTTCTTCTGCTGCTTGTTCTTCTTCAATTCTTTCAGTTTCTTTTATTTTTTCTTCTTCTTCGGCTTTTTGTGCTTCTGCTTCAACTGCACTAAGTTCATTTTGAGCAGCTTGGAGTTCTATTTTAGCTGTTTCAAGATTGGCAGAAGCATTTTCAAGCTGCGATTGTGCCAGAGCAGCAGTAGTTTGAGCTTCGCTGAGTTCATTTGAAGCGGTTTGTTCTGCACTTATAGCTTCATTTAATGCAGTATTTGCTGCTTCTTCTTGTTGTATAGCTTCATTTAATTCATTGTTTGCTGTTTCAAGTTGAGCTTTAGCTTCTTCCAGTTTGGCTATTTCTTGTGCAAGTTTTGCAGCTGCTTGACTTATTGCTTCTATTCTTTTGGAAGGATCAACGGTAGTTGTTCCGTCTTCATTTACGGTAGTTTCAATAGGGACACTGTAAGCATCCTCTAATGCGGTTTGAGCAGCTGATACATTACTTTGTGCTGTTGATACTGCGCTTTGAGCTGTTGATACATTGCCTTGTGCTGTTGATACTGCATTCTGCGCTGTTGATACTTCACTTTGTGCATTTGATACAGCACTTTGTGCTTCTGTATAACTTGATTGAAATGTATCACAGTTTTGTGATGCATTATCGGCTTCAGTTTTTGCACTATCAAATATTGAGGTATTTTCATCTACTTTTTGTTGGCTTTGTCTTACTTGATTTGCCGCTGATGAAGTATCAATTCTATTACTTGAAATAAACGGAATTCCCATTAATATATCCTTTCATCCTTACTTTTATTTAAAATTTATTTTTATTAAACTGTTTTATTACTGCTGCCTATACTAACGTTGCCTTTTTTTATCCAAGAAAGGTATGTATCTCCCGGAATATTGCTTGAACCTCCGGTCCACTCATTCATTCTTATCCAACCGGAAATTTTGTTCCATCTTCCGTTTCCAACCGTATATTTCCTTAGAGTTACTTTATCTCCTGAATTTCCTTCGATTGTATATATGGTATTACCTTCAACAGCTACAACTAAGCCTGTATGTGATGCATTATTTTTTTGTATCATAATATCACCCGGAACAGGCATGTATGAACTTTTATCTGAATAATAACCCGCTTTTTTAGCTTGATCTCTTAAACCTGATACTGCTGCGCTAAAATTCAAAGGACAGTCCATATTATTTTGACCTTTTCTGTATAACCAAGATACGAAAGCTGCACACCATGGAACACCTTTTCCGGCTCCGTATTTTAATACTTCACCACTGTTATTTCCGGTTTCGTGTACTCCGGCAAATAACTCTTGGAAGGCAAGTTCAATTGCATTTCTTGTATCATCCGTTAATCCGTCCAGCATAAATTCACTTACCGTTTCTCTATCATTACATTGAGAAATTTTTGTTTGAATTTCATTTACACGGTCTTGTGCTTGTTGAACTTCAGCCTTAGCTGTTACAAGTTCTGAATCTCTTTTTTCTCTTGCTTCATTATATGCTTCTTTAGCTTCATCATAGGCTTGGCGTGATGCATCAATTTCAGGATATTTTTCTGAAATTTCGTTTTCTTTGTCTGTCATTTGGCTGTTTAAGTCATTTAATCCGCCTTCGCCTGAGATTAAATCTTCTTTTTCTTTTTTTAACTCTTCAAGTTTGTCCTTTGATTCATCCCATTCTTTTTTTGCTGCTTCTTCATTTGATTTTGCTTCTGATAATTTTGCACTGCAACTGCTTATTTTGGATTGAAGATCGGCTTTTTGTGCATCATCCATATTTGATGTATCTACTGATTGCAATGAAGATAATGTACTTTCAAGTGTTTGTCTTGTCGTAACTGCATTATTATATTTATTTTCATTCTCACTGACAGTTGTTTCCTGGTCTGCTATTTCTTTTTCTTTAGTATCTATTTCTTTTTGTTTCTCATCTATATTTGTTTTTATTTCATCAAGTTGTTTCGCTAGTTCTTCATCAACTTCTTGAAGCTGTTCTTGGTATTCTTCATATGCTTCATCTTCTGCTTCTTTTAAATCATCAAGCTCAGAATTATTTAGTAATTCATCCAGTTTTGATTTTTTATCATCTAACTCAGAATTAGCTTTTGTTAATTCAGCTTCCAATTCCTCTTTATTCATATTATCAATATTTTTTTCACCAGAATTAATGTTTCCGGCATCATATGAGCTATCTCCACCACCGCCGGCTCCACCGCTTCTGCTTGCACCTCCGCTGCCGCCGGCTCCGCCACTTCTGCTTGCACTGTTATTATTTGCAGCGCCTTGTGTTTTATCGTCTTTGTTAGTAGTATCCGTGTCTTCAGGCTGTTCAATATCTTCCGGTAATTCTTCTTCTCCATATTTAAATGTGCCGTTTTTTATATCATCATATGCTTTGTTAATATCATTTTCAGTTAAATCTTCCGTATTATCAGAATAGCCTGTAATATATTTTTCAAATTTTGTTTTTTCATCGTCAGATAATACACCATCTCCATCTATATCTAATGTACTAACAACTTGGTTGTCTGCGTATATATTATTTAATAGTTTATTTATTTCCGTTTCCTTTTTTTCGTCATTGTTGATTTCTTGAGTGGGGTTTTCTTGAGCAGTTTTAATATCTGATGATATAAATTCATCATTATTAGTATCTTCAATTTCATCTTTTTTGTCAGACATAAAAATACTCACATCTGCTAGCGAAGTGATGTCTTTTTCATTTTCTTTTTTATCAGTAACTTTTTCAGATCCTGCTTCTAGTATTTTTTGAAGATATGTTAATATATTTGAAACCATATTCACTCCTTTTGTATATACACATGTATATTCGGCAGGAATATAATAAACTTTAAAAAATTGTTACAATATGTAATATTTCATTTTTTATGATGAAAAAATTAAAAAATGTATTTAAAATTTCCGCTCCCACAGATTATTGTTTCATAAAGCAGAGTAAGAAAATCTAATCCGTTTAAAATTATTTTTACAATTAAATTTTTTGTATAAATTCGGTATAATTTTAATAAATTGTTACAAAAAAAAATAATATTATAAATTTTTAATTATTTCAGAAGTAAAATCAATTGTACTTGCATCGCCGCCAAGATCCGCCGTAAGGCAATTACCTGTTTTCAATGTTTTAAATAAGGCTCTTTCAATTTTTTCCGCCGTATTTCTTTGATTTATATATTTAAGCATTTCAATTGCAGATAAAATTAATGCGGTGGGGTTAGCTTTATTTTGCCCCTTAATATCCGGTGCACTGCCATGAACAGGTTCAAAAACGGCATAATCCATACCGATATTTGCACCTTGAGCTATGCCTAGCCCCCCTACTAATCCTGCACATAAATCGGAAACTATATCGCCGTACAAATTCGGAAGTACTAAAATATCAAATTTTTCCGGATTTTGTACAAGCTGCATACACAAGTTATCAACAAGGATTTCTTTATATTCTATATTTGGGTATTTTTGTGAGATTTCTCTTGCACAGTTTAAAAATAACCCGTCCGTAAGTTTGCAAATATTTGCCTTTGATACTGCATGAACTGTTTTGCGATTGTTTTTCACCGCATAATTAAACGCAAATTCGGCTATTCTTAATGAGGCTTTTTTTGTTATTATTTTTATTGACTCGGCTGTGTCCTCATCAATTTGTCTTTCAATACCTGCGTATAAGTCTTCAGTATTTTCTCTTACTATCACTATATCAACATTATCATATCTTGTTTTAATACCGTCTATATTTTTACAAGGTCGCAGGTTCGCATAGAGGTCAAGTGCTTTTCTAAGTTGTACGTTTACACTTCTGAATCCTTTTCCGATAGGAGTTGTAACGGGGGCTTTTAGTGCAACTTTATTCTTTTTTATTGATTCAATTACTCTATCGGGCAGGGGTTTACCTTCTTTTTCAATAACATCCGTACCTGCATTTTGAATATCCCATTCAATTTGAGCGCCTGCTGCTTTTATTATATCAACTGCTGCTTTTGTTATTTCAGGTCCTATGCCGTCACCCGGAATTAAAGTAACTGTTTGCATCTTATCTCCTATACCAAATCAAAATCACCGTGCTTTTTTATATGCTCAATTAATCCGCCCTCGTTTAAAAGTTTTATCATTACGTCTGGAAGAGGGGTTATCGGCATTTTTATATTTTGAGTTATATTATGAACAAACCCTTGCTTAATATCTATTTCAAGCTCATCTCCCGCATTTATTTTATCGGTGTCGCACTCAATAAGTAAAAGCCCTATATTTATTGCATTGCGGTAAAATATTCTGGCAAAACTTTTGGCAAGTACTGCTCCGACGCCTGCTATTTTTATTATTTGCGGTGCGTGTTCTCTTGATGAGCCTAAACCAAAATTATTCCCTGCAACAACAAAGTCACCTTTACTCATTTTGGTTGCAAATGTTGGGTCTGCGTCTTCAAGTACATGTTTTGCAAGTTCGGGGAGATTGGAGCGTAAATGAAATAATCGACCCGGGGCTATATGGTCAGTTGAAATATCATCGCCAAATTTAAATGCTTTTCCTTTTAATTCCATTACAGAACCTCCCTGACGTCTGCTATGTATCCTTTTATTGCGCTATATGCAGCAGTTGCGGGAGATGAAAGATATATAAATCCTTCAGTATTTCCCATTCTGCCTTTAAAATTTCTGTTTTGCGTGGCTAAACAAACTTCACCGTCACCTAAAATTCCTGCGTGAACTCCCACGCAAGCTCCGCAACCTGATGTAACAATTGACGCTCCTGCTTCTACAAAGGTTTCAATTAGTCCTTCCTTTAACGCCTCAAGAAAAACTTTTCTTGAAGCAGGCGCTACTAATAATCTTACTCCCTCTTTTACTTTATTCCCTTTTAAAATTTTTGCCACTATCCTTAAATCTTCTATTCTTCCGTTTGTACATGTTCCTATATAAACTTGATTTATTTCAACATGTTCAAGTTCATCTATTGTTTTTGTATTATCTACCGTGTGAGGGCAAGATATTGTGGGCTTTAATTCACTTAAATTAATGTTTATTACTCTTTCATACTTAGCGTCAGTGTCGGCTTTTATTTCTTTAAATTTATCTGCTCTGCCTTGTTCTTTTAAGTATTCATAGGTTTTTTCATCTGTTTCAAAAAGCCCTGCCTTAGCTCCTGCCTCAACTGCCATATTCGATATCGTAAAACGCTCTGACATTGTAAGGTTTTTTACGGCGTTTCCCGTAAATTCAAGCGCTTTATAGGTAGCTCCGTCTGCTCCGATTAAACCGATTAAATGTAAAATTAAATCTTTTGCATAAACTCCTTTTTGAAATTCACCCTCTAATACGATTTTATAAGTTGCAGGGACTTTTAACCATGTTTTACCAAGTGCCATAACAACGGCAATATCAGTTGAGCCTACGCCCGTTGCAAATGCACCCAAAGCTCCCGAGGTACAGGTATGAGAATCTGCGCCCAGTAATACTTCTCCGGGGTTAATATAGCTTTCTACCAATCTTTGATGGCAAACGCCTTCTCCGATTTCGGAAAGAACCGCACCATATTCTTTTGCAAACTCTCTTAAAACACTGTGTGAATTTGAAAGCTCTTTCCTTGGGCTCGGCGCAGCATGGTCTATGAAAAGTATTGTTCTTTCGGGATTAAACAATTTTGTTTTGTTTAATTTTTTAAATTCATTAACAGCTAAAGGCCCTGTTCCGTCTTGAACCATCACTGCATCTATGTTTGCTATTATGAGTTCTCCGGGGGTAACATTTTTACCTGCGTGGAGGGATAATATTTTTTCTGCTATCGTTTGTCCCATAGTCTCTCCTATACAAATAAGTGCGGCTGAGTAATAAAGTTATTATCAACCCTCTTTTTAAGGTTTCCTGTCGGCATATAATAAGGTGTTACAGTCATTATTTTTGCCGCAATATCGGGATAATAATATATAAATTTTAATTCGCTCTGTGTTAAAGGCTTTTGTGTATGAACGTTAGCGTATCTTGCAAGTTCAAGAATGTTTCTAGCTTCATCTTCATCCTGAAATTCTATTTCCATTTTTTCATAAACATTTCTGAATCCTTTAATTCCGCCATATTCACCCGTTGTTATCATTCTGCCTGTTTCGACAATTTCAGGTTCACCTCTTCCGAGTTCTTTATAATCATACAGTTCATAATTTAATCTGTCTTTTAAGGCTCCGTCTGCGTGTATTCCGGATTCATGGGCAAACGCATTTGCACCTGTTGCCGGTTGATTGATGGGTATCGGAATACCAAACGCATAAGCAGTGTATTTAGCCAGCTTCCATGTCTTAGATAAATCGATATTGGGATCAATTTCATATTTATCATGCATTCCGCTGGATTTTAATACCGCAAGCAGACAGGATATTAAATCCGCATTGCCGGCTCTTTCTCCCATTCCGTTTATTGCTGTATTTATATATGCATTTACTCCTGCATCTATTGCAGCTTTTGCACCCATAACGGAGTTGCCCGCAGCCATTCCAAGGTCATTATGAAAATGCAATTCTATATCCATCTTTGTTGCTTGAGCTATTTTAGAAATTCTTTCATATGCGCTTATCGGGTCATCATAACCTAATGTGTCACAGTATCTGAATTTTTTAGCTCCGTGCTTCTTTGCTTCAAGTGCAAAGTCTATTAAATAATCAATATCGCTTCTTGAAGCATCTTCGGCATTAACCCCAATATCCTGTGCACCGCATGCTATTGCCGTATCAAGTGCTTTAGTTGTGGATTTTATTATATCTTCTCTTGTCTTTCTGCCGCCAAACTTGCCTTTTATCATCTGGTCTGACGTTGAAACGGAAAGATTTATGTACTTTAGTCTTGCTACATTTTGAAATGACAAAAGTACATCTTCTTCTATACCTCTCATCCAGCCTGATAATCTGGTCTTTGTTATTACACCTCTATCTACAAGCTCTAAATTTCCGTTTAAATAATTTATTTCGTGTTTTGTTGTTGGAAACCCGAATTCTGATTGAGTGATTCCTATATCATCAAGCATTAAATTTATAATTGTCTTTTGCAGTTTTGCTAACCCTAATCTTGAAGTTTGAACTCCGTCTCTGTTTGTAACATCTACAAAATATATATATTTTTTTGCCATTATACTTCCCTTTTTAATTATAAACGATATTATAACATATTTCTTTCCAAGTCTTTTATTTCTTTATATATTTTAGCATTTTCGGGCACATTTATATTGTATTTTTCAGCTTCCTTTAATATTTGTCCCGAAAATATTTCCACTTCGGTTTTTCTTCCGGCTCTTATATCCTGAAGCATAGAGGGCAGTGCATCTTCTATTTCTTCAAATAAAAATTTCTCGGCAGAATCATAAATTTTTTTATATCCTTTTATTCCTTCTTTTTCCGCTATCAATGATGCTTCTGACATTAATGTTTTAAGTTTTTGGGAAAGTATTTTATCCTTTTTTATTTCTTTTAAAGTTAATCCGGTTGCTGCACTCAGCTGATTTATACCGGTATTAATCAAAAATTTCTTCCAATATTCCTCTTGAATATTGTTTGATATTTCAAATTTTATACCTGTATTTTCAAAAAAAGATGATACTTTTTTAAGTTTTTCTTGATTTAGTCCGCCAATTACAATCTTATATATACCGTCTTGAGTAATACGTCTGCCTATTCTGATGCAAGAATGGCCTATAAAAAAACAAGTAAGAATATTTTCGGATTTATAAATTTTAGCAATTTCTTTTTCACTATGTATCCCGTTTAATAAAGATATGAAAACGGTATCTTCTTTTACAAAGTTTTTAATATCATGTATTGCCTGATTTAATCCGTTTGATTTTGTTGCTATAATGATTAAATCTGCTTTATAGTCTTTGTTTTCGGGCAAAATGTATTCAAAATTATACTCTTTTCCGTTAAAAAAAGTTTTTTCTTTTTTGTATCTTTCAAGTCTGATTTTATCAACTAAAACTTTTAATTGTGCGGTTTGAGAATCGGTAATAGCTGTTGCACATATACAACCTAAACCGCCCAGTCCGCATATTAATACTTTATTCATATTTTGATTTTTTTCTGTAATCGTCATAAGACAAGTTTGATATTTTACCTTTAAAAAATACAAGTAAAATCACAATTATTATAAAAAATATATCCAATATCCAAGCAATATTACTTATATCTGAATTTGATATCGGTAGTTTTGGATTTTTCCATTGACAATATAATGCAAATATTTGTACAAAAACTATAAACTTTAGTATACCGGAGATATTTCTGTATGAATGCACTTCTCTTGAACCGCAAGCATCATATAATCTTCTGTCAATTAATGCAAAAAAAGTTATTAAATATATTAAGTCGGCAAAATACATTATTCCTTTTGCGATTATTACATAAGCATCCGTTAATGCATTTGGTATGACATAATTTAAAAAAACAGCGTTTGTAAGTATGGTTATAACGGAAAGTATAATTATATTAATAAAGTACCATTTTCTTCCAATCGGATTATTTGATGCAAAAAGTCTGTCGTCACTCATTCTTAATATCCTCTTTTTATTATTTAGTATAAGATATTAACTCACTAAATTCAATTACCTTTTATAAAACAAAAAATAACGGATGTTATACAAGCCAAAGGAATGAATACGAATATGACAATAATATCCAAAATATTAGCCAAAGCAGGAGTAATATCAAGGAAATATCTGATACAAAATAAATACAATACAGGCAATACATATAAAAATACAAAAATTCGTTTCATAGTAAGATTAAATTTATATGATTTATATAAGGAAAAATCTGCAATTCTGCGGAATATGACCGATAATGCGGAGAATAATATTACAAACTTAAACAAACTTGCCATAAAAATCAAAATATTGAGTAAGATTTTATAACTAATATAGGGAGCAAAGCTTTCAAAATTTACAAAAGAAATTCCTGTATATAATGCAATTAAAATAAGCATATTGATAATGTAATCTTTTCTGTTGATAGTGCCTTGATAACTAAAAAACTCTTTATTTGATTCTCTGTTTGCCATATATCCTCTATAAATATTTATCTAAACTAGCTTGTATAATTGATTTGGGAACTAAATTAACGATTCTTTCAACGGGTTCACCGTCTTTAAAAATTAATAAACAAGGGACACCTATAATGGAATAGTTTTGAGCGGTTTTAATATTTTCATCGGCTTTGATTTTAGCGAATTTTACTTTATTTCCGTATTCGTTGGCGAGTTCATCCATAATGGGTGCTAATTTTCTGCAAGGACCACACCAAGTTGCCCAGAAGTCAACAATAGTGAGTCTTTCTTCGTTTAAAACTTCTTGTTTAAAATTGTCATCATTTAGTTCAATAACGTTGCTCATAGATATACTCCTTAAATTACCAACTTATTAATGGAATATAAATCGAAAAAAGTAAATTGGTAAAGTATGGAATTATAATATATGATTAAATCCAAAAAGGCAAAAAATAAATTTTTTCTTGACAATAAAGTATGTCCCTTATATTATACAATAAGCGTATAAAATACGCCGGTGTAGCTCAACGGTAGAGCAACGGTTTTGTAAACCGTAGGTTGTAGGTTCGATTCCTATCACCGGCTAATTAGAAATTGCACATTAAAAATTAAACAAATGGGTAGATGGCCGAGTGGCTAAAGGCGACAGACTGTAAATCTGTTGACGCGAGTCTACGGTGGTTCGAATCCACCTCTGCCCATTTTTTTAAGAGCTTGCGGGGCGAGGCAGGCTCAAAAACAAATGGGTCCTTGTGGCACTCTGCCGAAGAAAACAATTAAGTATTGTTTTCTGAGAGGAATACTCTGCCGAGCAGTGATGCACAACAGGCTCGAAACAAATGAGCCCTTGTGGCGCAGTGGTAGCGCACTCCCTTGGTAAGGGAGAGGCCACGGGTTCAAGTCCCGTCAAGGGCTTTTAAATAATCTATAATCAAAAAATATAGTATAGTACAAATAATTACAGAAAAAGGAGTTTAAACTCATGGCACGCGAAAAGTTTGAAAGAAACAAACCGCACGTTAATATTGGTACCGTAGGTCACGTTGACCACGGTAAAACAACATTAACTGCAGCAATTACATCTTGTATGGCAGCAGTTGGTAAAGCTCAAGCTAAAAAGTTTGATGAAATCGATGCTGCTCCCGAAGAAAAAGCTAGAGGTATTACTATCTCTACAGCTCACGTTGAATATGAAACAGACGCTAGACACTATGCTCACGTTGACTGCCCAGGGCACGCTGATTACGTTAAAAACATGATTACAGGTGCTGCTCAAATGGATGGTGCTATCC
>CANQLG010000019.1 GCA_947624645.1 Candidatus Gastranaerophilales bacterium | reverse complement strand
AAATCGGGATGACAAGATTCGAACTTGCGACCCCCGCGACCCGAACACGGTGCGCTACCAAGCTGCGCTACATCCCGATTTAGTATTCAGTTTTCATATTGTAGCGCACCTACGGTGCTACCTCTCCTCGAACGATACACTGTATCGTTTGAGTCGGCAGAGTCAAGCTCGCTACATCCCGATAATTGTTATTTGGTTTTCAATTATTCGATAATATTATTTTAATACTAAAAAAAATTTTTTAAACATTTTTATTTACATTTTTCTTCGGGGGGGGGTATTATTATTCTTAAGGAGAAATTTATATGATTGATGAAGTTGTAATAGATAATTTAAACGTAAGTGAGTCCTGGAAAACCAGATTTAAAATAATAAATAAATATTGCTGTGATGATAAAGTTTTTTTACAGTTTAATAAAGAATATAAACAATCTCGAAGTATGGAAATTTTAAGTTCAATTTATTTTAAAAATGGAGGGATATGGACTATATTAGCGGCAGGATTTTTTGGTCCGTTTTACTACCTTTTTAAGGGAATGTGGTTAAAAGCAATAATATATACATTAGCTCTGAGTGTTTTATTATATATCATCTGTATTTTTATTAATTTATCCTCTGGGGCATCATTTGCCGTTGCATGGGCAATGTTGGCACCATATGACTATTTCAGATTAAAAGTTTATAAAAAACAATGGTAAATAATTCATTTTGCCTTGTAAACCATTATATTTATCACAATAGACATTTTTATTTATTTATTTTATAATATACCTCGTTATATAACAATATAAGGGTAAAAATGACATCAGACTCAAACCCCGCACAGGAAAATCAAAGTATAGAATCTGCCGCGGAAAATCTTGAAAAAAAACAAAATGTTAATCTTAAATTCAGAGCAGTTGTTCGGGCTTTTTTAGCTAATGTTTTTATTACTTTAATTAAATTCGCTTCCTGGTATTTTACAAAGAGTTCTGCAATGTTTGCAGAAGCTGTTCACTCAGGGGTGGATTCTTTTAACAGCATATGTCTTATGGTCGGTTTAAAAAGAGGTTCAAGACCCTCTGACAGAGTTCATCCTTTTGGGCACGGGCTGGAAACTAATGTTTGGACTATTATTGCTTGTATTTTGATGTTTATAGGTGCTGCAGTTTCTTTAATCAGTGCTTATGATAAGATTTTTGTTAATAAACAGCTTTTAAGCAACTATCATGCTCTTGCCGTTATTCTTATTGCAAGTATCTGCTTTGAGAGCTGGGCTGTTAACAGTGCTGTTCATGCCGTTTTGGAAGAATCGCTGATTGAACATAAAAACCCTGTTTTAGATTTTATTAAATCAATTAAATACGTACATAAAATTAACACCCCTACTACAAAATATGTTTGGTATGAAGATGTTGTGGCTCTAACGGGTGTTATAGTCGCTTTTGTCGCGGTTTCTGTTTCAAAACTTCTGCCTGATAATATTGCCCATATTCCTGATGGTATTGCTTCAGGTATTATTGCGTCATTACTTTTATTTTTAGCGGGTTATATGCTTAAAAACAACGTTAACCTTTTAACCGGGTTATCTGCTGAACCTCAGGTTGAAGAAGTTATTAAACAAATTGCCGAAAATTTGCACTGCGTCAGCTGTGTTAAAGAATTAAAAACTATGAATATGGGAACATCGGGCTTAATTGTTAATATAAAAATAGAAGTTGACCCTGAGATCCAAGTAAAAGAAGCCGACGACATTACAGAAATGGTTGAACGCAAGATAAGGGAAAATATTAAAAATATTTCTCATGTTTCTGTTGAAATAGATTCAAACGATGCAGAGGAAAACTGGGAAAATAAATTCGATAAAATTATTCAAGAGGGTGAAAAAATTGAAGTTATTGACAATAAAGAAGCAAATATGCTTTCTAACTTCTATTCATTCGCACAAACTGTCGTAAAAGAAATAATGGTTCCGCGTCCTCAGGTTCAATTTATTGATGCTGAAGATAATCTTAACACCTTAATTGACGTTATTATTGAATCAGGGCATACCCGTATCCCGATATACGAAGATACGGTGGATAATTTAATAGGGGTTATAAATGCAAAAGATGCATTAAAGGCGCTTAGAGATAAAACTTATGAACAAGAAGGCTTTGCAATTAAATCACTGGCAAGGGAAATTCTTATTATACCTGAAAATAAGTTTATCAGTGATTTATTAAATGATTTTACCGCCACTAAAAATCAAATTGCTGCCGTTGTTGATGAACATGGAGGTATCGCCGGTATCGTTACCGTTGAAGATATTATTGAAGAAATAGTCGGCGAGATATATGACGAATTTGATGAAGCCCCTGTACCCGAACTTATTAAAATAGATGATAATACTCTTAATGTTTCTTCTCAAATGGATATTGAAGATATTAACGAAAAATATGATTTGGATATTCCAAGTGAGGATTTTCAAACAATAGGCGGGTATGTTTTCGGGCTGCTCGGCAGAGAGCCTGAAATCGGAGATAAGGTTGAAGATAAAAATCTTTCTTTTGAGGTAATAGAACTCGACGGAATAAGAATTTCAAGAGTTATTATGAGAAAAGATACTCCCTTTGTTGAATCGGAACCACAGCCAACAGAAACAGCGGAGCAGAATGAAACATTATAAATTCGGATATGTTGCTATAATAGGACGCCCTAATGTAGGTAAATCCACTATCTTGAATCGAATTATCGGTCAAAAAATTGCTATTGCAACAAATAAGGCTCAAACAACAAGGCGCAGAATTAACGGGATTTTAACAACAGATGAAGCTCAAATAGTTTTTGTTGATACCCCGGGGATTCATAAACCGGTTGATAAACTTGGTGAATGTCTTGTCGATGAAGCTAAAAGCGCCATACCCGATGTCGATTTGGTTTTGTTTATTGTAGATGGTGCAACTTCGGCCGGCAGAGGCGATAAGTGGATTGTTGAAAATGTTCTAAAATCATATAACGGCGAAATGCTTATTGTTGCCAATAAATATGACCTTGAAAAAGATTTAAATAAACGAGAGGAAAACCTTTTAACTTATAAAACCCTGTTTGAGAAAAATTATTCCTGCATAAAAATTTCCGCAAAAACAGGCAGGAACTTTGATACTTTAATAAAAAATATTATAAGAAAGCTTCCTGTCGGGGAGAAAGTCTATGAAGATGATGAAATAACCGATGAAACGATGCGAAATATTGCCCGAGAGCTTATCAGAGAAAAAATTCTTCTCTATACTCATGATGAAGTGCCGCACAGCGTTGCTGTTGTGATTGATTCTTATGAAGAAGAAGAAAACATAGACCGTATTTGTGCTCAAATTATAGTTGAACAGGAAACTCAAAAAGGTATAATTATCGGAAAAAATGCTTCTATGCTTAAGAAAATAGGCACGGAAGCACGTAAGGAGCTTGAGGATACCGCAGGAAAAAAAATATATTTGGATTTACAGGTGAAAGTAGTTAAAGATTGGCGCAAAAAATCCAAAGATTTGGATAAAATGTATTAAAAGCCTTATAATTGATTAATTTTTTTATATTTATGAAAAATTAAAAAAGTAAAATTTGAAAACCTGATACTATGTTTCTAATTTTCTATGTGCGACCCGAGCTGCGGAACTCCGACCTAACGGTCGTCAAACAGTCCTCGCTTTGATGTTGTCTTACAAGAAAATTTACGAAACTCCGTAAATGATTTTCAAATTTTATTTTTTAATTTTTATTTTTATATTTATATTTATATTTGATTTATACTTTTGTAAGTTCCTGATTTTTTGCTTCTATTCTTTTATTTGCTGCATTTATTAACCCTGCAAATAAAGGATGAGGATGTTCGGGGCGTGATTTAAATTCGGGATGGAACTGGCATGCTACAAACCAATCATTTGAGGGTAATTCTACCATCTCACAAAGCATTCCGTCAGGTGATAATCCTGAAAATACCAAGCCTGCATCTGAGATTTGTTTACGATATTCGTTATTTACTTCGTATCTGTGACGATGACGTTCAAAAATTACATCAGTGCCGTATGCTTCATAGGCTTTTGTGCCTTTTTGAATATGACATTCAAATTTCCCAAGCCTCATTGTTCCGCCGTAGCCCTCTACATTTTTTTGTTCGGTCATTAAATCTATAACGGGGTAGGGAGTATTTTCATTAAATTCCATCGAATTTGCATTTTTTAATCCTACAACATTTCTGGCATATTCAATTACTGCACATTGCATGCCGAGGCATAATCCTAAGAACGGAAGATTGTTTTCTCTTGCGTATCTTATTACATTTAATTTGCCTTCAATGCCTCTTATGCCAAACCCTCCAGGGACTACAAGCCCGTCAACATCAGATAAAGCTTCTTTTGCCTTTTCATAATCTATGCAGTCTTCCGAGTTTATCCATTTTATGTCAATTTGTGCATCGTTATTGTATCCCGCATGTTTTAAAGATTCTACGACTGATATATATGCGTCGGATAATTTTGTATATTTGCCTGCAATTGCAATTCTTAGTGTCTTTTGAGGATTCTTTATTTTGTATACCAAATTTTTCCAAGAATCTAAATTTGGCTTTACGTCCTGCATAAATAATCTTTGAAGTACTACCGCACCCATATTCTGTTCTTCCAGTGCTAAAGGAACTTCATATATGCTTTTCATATCACGGCATTCTATTACTGCATCTTTTGGAACTGAACAAAACAGGGCAAGTTTTTCTTTCTCTTTTTTGGGTATCGGTTTTGCAGTTCTGCAAACCAATATTTCAGGCTGTATACCGTAACTTCTCAAATTCGTTACACTGTGCTGAGACGGTTTTGTTTTTAATTCGCCTGAAGTTGGCAGATATGGTAATAATGTGACATGTATTGATATACTGTTGCCAAATCCGATTTCACTGCGGAATTGTCTTATTGCCTCTATAAATGGCAGGCTCTCTATATCACCTATCGTACCTCCGATTTCCGCTATTATGAAATCAGGTTTAAATTGCTGGGTTGCTTTTTTTATTCTTGATTTTATTTCGTTTGTTATATGCGGTATCGTTTGAACCGTTGCTCCAAGATAATCACCATGACGTTCTTTATTTATTACGGTTTGATATATACTGCCTGATGTTACATTATTTATTTGCCCTAAATTTGTATCGGTAAATCTTTCATAATGCCCTAAATCTAAATCTGTTTCTGCTCCGTCATCCGTAACAAATACTTCCCCATGTTGAAACGGGCTCATTGTCCCGGGGTCTACATTAATATAGGGGTCAAATTTTTGTATAACTACGCTAAATCCCCGTGCTTTCAGTAATTTACCTAAGGAAGCGGCAACTATTCCTTTCCCTAAAGATGATACTACTCCTCCTGTCACGAATATATATTTTGTTGTCATCAATTCCTCAATTCATTAATTTATCTTTGGCACTCTGAAAAATCCGTTTTCTTCATACGGGGCATTTGCCATCATTTCTTCTTTTGTTTCTTCATATTTTACTTCGTCTTCACGCATTACATTATATATAGGGATAGCGTGAGGCATGGGCTCTATACCTTGGGTATCAACCTCGTTCATTTGTTCCACATATTTTAATATATCTCCGAGTTGTTTTGAATATTTTTCGGTTTCTTCTTCTGTTAATTCAAGTCTTGCTAATTTTGCTACGTGTTCTACGTCTTTTGTTCCTATCATTTTTCTTCTCCAAAATATATTTTAAATTTTAGCATAAGTACGCCCTTTTTTCATGTTATTATTTTTTTATGGATGATGAAAAAAATATTTTCATAAAAAATAAATATTGGCTGATTATTCTATTAATTACATTTATTGTCTTTATGTTTTTTTATGCCAAAAATAATGAGGGTATATTTTTTGATATTCCCGCAATGTTTTTTTCTTTTATTTCTCCTTTAGTAAATGATTATGACGGTTTTTTAATTTTTGATGATAACCGTTCCCGATATTTAAACAATTTTCTTGTCTCCGTTCCTTGTAATTTTATTTTAATTTTTATAAAAAATATTTCATTATTGAATTTAATAAAAATATACTCTGTTTCTTATTTTATAGTTCCTTTTTGTTTGCTTATTTTAAATTATTTTGTTGCTAAAAAAACCCAAAGATTTGATATAGCTGCTATTTCTTATGCTTTTTATTTTATTCTTTCCATACCAAATGCGGTGTGGGCTTGCAGAGAATTGCATATTACCGTTATATGCTATTTTATGTTATTGGCATATTTCCTTTCCAAAACTAAGCTTACACTTAAAGATTTATTGCCTGTTATTCTGCTGATAATATATATGTTTGAATCTTTTGAGACAATTATGATATATGGAATTATTATGTTTATTTTTTCCAATTTGTATATAAAAAGACGGGATGATGAAAATTCTTGGTATAAGGCATTAATCGGATTCGGATGTTTGTGCGCTGCTATATATACTCCGTTTAAAATGTTATTTATCAGATATACCAGAGGAAATTTGGATTTCGGGGCAGGACTTAGCGAATGGTTTGAAGCTTCAAAAGTTACCTTGCTGCGCTTATTTGACGAAAATTTACTTATTCCGGTTTCGGCTCTTATTGTTATTTGTTTCCTTATGGTTTATAGAAAAAAATTGAATTTTAAAGGGTTATTTTTTGTATTTCTTTGGGCTTGTCTATCGGTTTTTATAATATATAAAAAAACATATTTCACTCCTGATACAAATGTTGAACTTTTAAATTACAGTTTGGCACTTTGGTTGCTTTTCCCGATTATTATTACTATTCTTTGTTTTGATTATTTAAAAATTGATATAAATTCAAAGTTTTGTTCAAATCTTTTAATTATAACAAGTATTTGGGGTATTTTGAATCTGTGCTGGCAGATAAATACTTCGTTTTACTTTCAAAAAAGCAGTGAATATTTTAAAAATATAATATCTGATTCTGCCCAAAATATTATTACTATTCCGAAAGAGGATATTGAAAATCTGAAATTTTTAAATACTAATAATTGTTTCGCTCAAATACAGCGTTCTATATTATTCAATTCTTCAACGACTGACACCAAGATAATAATGCCGCAGGAATATTATAATGATTACAGTCAGTTTTGTTTTATAGATTCTGACAATACCTATTTTGATGAACAAAACCAAATTCTATATTTACAAACGTGTAAATTTAAACTAAAAACCAAATATTGGGATTTAACTAAGGTTAGTGAAGAATTTAAAAAATCAGGAAGGGTTAAGAATTCTGATACTTAATATTTTTATTTAAGTTTTGATTTTTAACTTTTTCTATGTTCTCAGGATTAAATTCCGTTATTTTTTCCGATTGTCTTTGCCGTTGCGCATATAATGCCGAATCATATAATTCGTAATTTATATTATTATTTTTGGCAAAATCTTCTATATAATCCATCAACATATATACATGCGGAGAAATATTATTTATATTTTGATTAGCATAGGTATATTCTACATCCGTAACAATACTTTTTATATCAAGTTTTTTAATTTTATTTAAAAATATCGTTATTTCTTCGAATGAATCATTTACTCCGGGAATTATTATGAATTTAACTTTAACATTTTTTGCAAAGTCTTCTTTTAATCCTTTGCGGTAATGTTCAATATTTTTCCATACTTTATCAAATTTATCCGTACGTTTAACTTTTTTATATGTTTCTCTTGTGCCTGCATCCGGAGATATAACAACGGTTACATTACCTTTCTTTAAGCCGTCTCTTATGGCTCTGCTGAATAATATACCTGATGAATGGATTCTTATTTTTGCTCCTTCTTTAATAAACAATTTTAACAGAGCTTCAAATTCTTTTAATATTGTAGGTTCTCCGCCTTGAAAAGTTATTTCTCCCGTGGGTTTGAATTTTTTCTGTTTTATTAAGTCTTTAATAGCTCCCAATATATTATTTTTTTGCTTTTGCTTATATGTTTGAACGCAACAGTATATACAATTTGAATTACAATGACTCCAATGGTCAAAATTAATAAAGGAAATATAATCTTCCTCGTCCCAATCTTCTTCTCTTAAATTATAACACCCTTCACAAAGTGTTAAGTCTTGTACTTTTTGATGTTTTCTGTGACGATTTTTTATTTCAAATATCTCGTCCCAGTTAATTTTATTGTTTGAATAATTAGTAAGAATAGGAAGCTGTCCTTTATTAAATTCTCTGGATAAACAACAAGCCTGAACGGAATCAATGTTTATTGATATTCCATGCTCTATTAAGTGACAGCTTTTATATTTCATTATTGTTTCCTTTTTATCAATTATACAATAAAAAACCTCCTTTTTGTCGGAGGTTTTTTTATTGTGTTTTTAAAACTATTTAGAAGCTTTTTCTGCCTTTTGTGCTGCTTTTTCTGCTTTTTCTGCTTTTTTTGCTTCTTTGGCAGCTTTCTTTTCCGCTTTTGTTTTTGCTTTTTCTATTTTCTTTGCATAGCTGAAATCAGCTCTGGCTGCACGGAATTTTAAGTCTCCAAGTTTGAATAATGCTCTTAAACGGTATGGAGTAGGTTCATTAGGTGCCAAAGATATAGCTTTTTCTATATCCGCATAAGCTGCATCTTTCTCTTTTAATTCATACAGAACCATTGAACGTGCTTCATATTTTTCATAATTATTTGGATCATATTTAACAGCAATATCTAAATCTTTTTTTGCGGCAGCCCAATTTTGTTTTGAAGCATTTGCCGCTCCTCTTCCGTAATATCCGTCTGCTGATTTGGGTTTTAATGTTATAACTTTGGTAAAAGATTTTATGGCATCGTCATATTGTTGAAGCTCCATTTGTGCTTCACCTTTTCCGTAATATGCTTCGGCATATTTTGAATTTTGTTTTATTGCACTGTCATATTTAGTTATTGCCGTTGTATAATCTTTTGCATCATAGGCTGCTCTGCCTGCTTCATAATCTGTGAGTGATGAAGCAAAAGCTCCTGCTGTCAATCCTAACATAACAATTGTTGTTAGTAATATCTTTTTCATAATTTCCCTTTCCAACTATTTTTTGCAATTGCAATTTTCGCCGCAAGTGCATTTTTCTCCGTCTTTTAAACAGTTACATTCTTTTTTGCAATTGCAATTTTCGCCACAGGTGCATTTTTCTCCGTCTTTTAGACAGTTACATTTTTCTTTGCAGTTGCAGTTTTCGCTACATGTGCATTTTTCGCCGTCTTTTAGACAGTTACATTTCTCTTTGCAATTGCAATTTTCACCACAAGTACATTTTTCGCCATCTTTTAGACAGTTACATTTTTCTTTGCAGTTGCATTTTTCGCCGCATGTGCATTTCTCGCCGTTTTTTAGGCAATTACATTTTTCTTTGCATGCACATCCTAAACCTGTTTTGACTTTTATCGTGTATAGATTCTTCTTATCTCCGTAGTGTGAAAATTTAACTTTACCTTTTGTTGTTAATTTTAATAATCCTTTTATATCTTTATTTTGTACATTCGGATTGCAGGAATATTTATAGAATGATTTATCTGTATCATTTAATAAAACTATTATTTTATCTTCTGAAACGAGTTTATTTACGGTTATTTTATTTTTTTGGAATTCTGATATTTTAACTATTTGAGCTTTAGGAAATATTTCTGCCAATTCTGCTTCACAAAGCGGTTTTTCCGTAAATTTGCCATCTTCATACTTGACTTCGTAATATTTAAGGTCTGCATTGTCAACTGCAATAAGTCTTCCGTCCTTAATAAATTCAAAATTAGAATCTAAAGCAACAGCTAAAGTTCCGTCACTGTTATAGTATTCTGAATAACTGCCTGACCCTGTCGAAGTTTTTTTCGTTAAAACAATTCTGTCATCAGCCATTCCACCTGTTGTCCAAGTATTTGTTGAGGGCATATATACTGCCTGATAGTTATCATAAAGCCCCTCTATATCACACGCATTTGATATACAGGCAAAACAAAATGTTAGGATTAATGCGTAAAATCCTGTTAATAATTTTTTCATACCTTAACTCCTGTCTTATAACTACATATAGGAAAACTAGCCAATTTTACCACGAGAAGCTTAATTAAACAAGGATTTTCAAAATAAATATTTTTTATGTATAATATAAAAAATGGTGAGTTTTTGAGGTCTTTATGTCTACCGAAACTGTTATGGATAATAAATTTGCATTTTCTTTTAAAAAAAATAATATTGATGAAATGTTTCATAATCTGACTGAAAATCCTGTCGGACTTGAAAAAAAAGATTTCAGGCTTATGTTGAGTACAATTTATCAGCTTGTGGAAGATGAATTTGCTTTAACTTTTCAAAATTCAAGCCATGTTATTAAAAATACTGACTTTCATATTATTAAAAACGGTAAAAATATTGAAGTATTTGTTAGTCCTACAAATAATTTTGATTTTTACCTGAAAACCAAAGGCTCTATGTATCGATTCTCTTCTTGTACATGTACCATCAGAGAAAACGGTCGGGAAACAGAAAAAATCGGATATAAAATTCCATTAGAGCTTATTTGGGAGTATTTTTCAGGATTTGACTCAATTATTGACACTATAAATATTTCGGACTCATTTAAAGTTTTAAATACTATTACTCAATTTGTTAAAAAAGTTGTTGAAAAATTATATTTTCTTCCAAAAGTTAATAAAACGGATAATTTATTCAGCATATCTTATGAAATGTTCGCAATAAATGATTTTCTGCAAGATTCCGTTGATGAAGTTTATTCGCTTGATTTTTCGGTAATTTCGGATATTAAAAATATTGCTGATATTTTAATTGAAAATTATTTAAATTACGTAATTTTCATGTTCTTAAAATTTAAAGCATATCGTTTTAAAGAGCTTGAATCTTCCGTTTATTTTCTAAAGCCCATAAATAGTAAGCGATATATTCGTTCTTTGGATGTTGCGGATGCTATATCAGAATGGCTTGATGAAATTTATATAGGCAAATATCCCGTAAGCCCTCAATTGGATATTGAAAAAATTGAAGAGGATAGGTTTTTATTAACAATTTCTGTCAAAGCTAATGACGAAAAACTTAATGCTAAAGAACCCAAAAAACAACTGTTGGAAATAGATAAAGATGGGACGAGCTGGGGATATCAAAATTCGTATCTTGTAAATATTGTTGAAAAACAGCTTAATTATGCACTAAGATACTATAAAGAGCTGGAAACTCTTTTTGATGATGAAAGTAATCATAAATTATACCTTTCGTTGAATGATGTATATAAATTGATGATTCATACCGCTTATTATTTAAATAAAGCGGGAATTAATATAAATTTCCCTCCGAATTTCGGAAATATAGTTGTTCCAAGAGCTTCTATAAATGCGAAAATAAAGGCATCAAGAGAACAGGAAGTTGCGGATATCTTAAACGGTAAAGGAGGAAATATCAGTTTATCAAGTATTTTTGATTTTTCGTTTCAGGTTGCTATCGGTGATGAAAAAATTTCGGTTGAAGAATTTGAAAAACTTATTAAAGATGCTAACGGGATAATAGAGTTTAAAAATAAATATATTCTTATAGACCAAAATGAAGCACAGGCAATTATTAATAAACTTAAAAATCCGAAAGTGGATAAAATTACACGAATGGAAATGCTTCATGCCGCATTTTCCGGTCATTTAAATGAATATGAATTTGATTATGATCAGGCATTTGCAAACATAGTTAAGGATATCGGAAAAACTGTCGAGGTAACACCGCCCGAAAAATTAAACGGTGAATTAAGACCGTATCAGGTAGGTGGATTAAAATGGCTGTATACAAATACAACTAAGGGATTTGGCTCTTGTATTGCTGACGATATGGGCTTAGGAAAAACTATTCAGGTTATAAGTTTAATATTAAAGTTAAAAGAAGAAAATAAATTAAAAGCTCCGGTTTTGGTTATTTGTCCTACAACATTAATGGGGAATTGGCTTAAAGAGTTAAAAATGTTTGCACCGTCTTTAAATGCCGTAGCTTACCATGGCCCCGAACGTGTATTAAATTTGAAATCTGATGTTATTATTACAACTTTTGCTATTCTCAGAATTGATATAGAGGAAGTAAAAAAGACTCAATGGGGTATGGTTATTGTTGATGAAGCACAAAATATAAAAAACCCCGATACTTCTCAAACAACTGCCGTTAAATCTTTAAAATCCGATATAAAAATAGCAATGACGGGTACTCCTGTTGAAAATAAACTTACGGAACTTTGGAGTATTTTTGATTTTATAAATAAAGGTTATTTAGGTTCAATCAGAGATTTTCAAAAGTGCTATGCTATCCCAATTGAAAGATTTAAACAGTATGAACAGGCGGATAAACTTAAATTGTCCATATCACCGTTTGTTTTAAGACGATTAAAAACCGATAAAACAATTATTGATGATTTACCTGAAAAAATGGTTCTTGATGAATATTGTTATTTAACAAAATCACAAGCTGCTCTTTATGAAAAAACTTTAAATTCAATGATGAATGATATTTCGAATCAAAAAGGAATAAACAGACGAGGAATAATATTTAAACTTATTACAGCGCTTAAGCAAATTTGTAATCATCCGTTCCAGTACTTAAAATATGGGGAAATGACAAAGGATGTTTCAGGTAAAACCGAAAAATTTATTTCTCTTTTAGCTCAAATTCTTGAAAATGATGAAAAAGTTATTGCTTTTACGCAGTATAAAGAAATGGGAAATATTCTTTCAACTATTATCCAAAATGAGCTTAATATAACTCCGTTGTTTTTCCATGGCTCTTTAAATACAACTCAAAGGCAGAATATGCTTCATGAATTTGAAGTTAATCCTGAGCAAAAAATAATGCTTCTGTCATTAAAAGCCGGCGGAACGGGATTGAATTTAACTTCGGCTACAAATGTTATACATTATGACTTATGGTGGAATCCTGCGGTTGAAGAACAAGCAACGGACAGAAGCTACCGTATCGGTCAAAATAAAAATGTTATGGTACATAGGCTGGTAACTTTAGGCACTTTTGAAGAAAAAATAGACGAGATGATTAAACAGAAAAAAGAACTTGTAAATCTGGCTGTATTTGAAGGTGAAAAGGTTATAACAGAATTATCGGATGAAGAAATTTATAATATCTTCAGTTTGGGTAATTCATAAAATTTCCATGACTTAAATTAAATTTTTATTTGTAATATAATTTAGTCAATCTGATATTGATATTAAAAACAGGAGGGATTATGCAAGTTACACATGAAATCGAAAACCAATGTTGTGTAAAAAGAGGCGTGAAAGGTTCGCCTGCTCCTATCCCGCAAGAGGGACAATGGACAAAGTGTAAAGAGATTAAAGATATTTCGGGTTTAACTCACGGGTGCGGATGCTGTGCACCTCAACAAGGTACCTGCAAATTAACTTTAAACGTTAAAGAAGGTGTTATCCAAGAAGCTTTGGTAGAAACAATCGGATGCTCAGGTATGACTCACTCTGCTGCTATGGCAGGCGAGATACTGCCGGGGAAAACAATTCTTGAAGCTTTAAATACCGACTTAGTTTGTGATGCAATCAATGTTGCAATGAGAGAACTATTTTTACAAATAGTATACGGCAGAACTCAAACTGCATTTTCTGAAGGCGGATTGCCGATAGGTGCAGGACTTGAAGATTTGGGTAAAGGGTTGTGCTCTATGGTAGGTACTATTCATTCAACTAAACAAAAAGGTGTAAGATATTTATCTTTGACGGAAGGTTATATTCTTGAGCTCGGTTTAGATAAAAATAATGAAGTTATCGGATACAAATTTGTTAATCTCGGCAAAGTTATGGATGCTATTAAAAAAGGTACCGATCCAAAAGAAGCTTATGAAAAAAATATAGGTACTTACGGCAGATTTGCTGAAGCTGTAAAAACAATCGATCCGAGAAAAGAATAATTGCGGTATAAACAAAAAGTATAACTGATTAAAAAGGAAATAGAATATGGCAAAATTTGAAGGACAAGACAGACGTGAAAAATCTTTAGCTAAAGTTCTTGACCAATATGGGTTTAAATCGCTTGATGAAGCTAATGAGCTATGTTTGTCTAAAGGTATAAATGTTGATGAAATAGTAAAAGGTATACAGCCGATTGCGTTTGATAATGCATCTTGGGCATATACTTTGGGCTGCGCTATTGCAATAAAAAAAGGAATTAAAAATGCGGCAGATGCAGCAGAAGCTATCGGAGAAGGTTTACAAGCTTTTGCGGTTCCCGGTTCCGTTGGTGATACAAGAAAAGTAGGCTTGGGACACGGAAATTTAGGTGCAATGCTTTTAAGAGAAGAAACCAAATGTTTTTGCTTCTTAGCTGGTCATGAATCTTTTGCGGCAGCCGAAGGCGCAATAGGTATTGCAAGAAACGCTAATAAAGTAAGAAAAGAACCCTTAAGAGTTATATTAAACGGTTTAGGTAAAGATGCTGCTTATGTAATTTCAAGAATAAACGGTTTTACCCATGTTGAAACCGAATACGATTATAAAACAGGCGAATTGAAAATTGTTAAAGAAACTCCGTTCTCTGACGGTGAAAGAGCTAAAGTTAAATGCTACGGCGCTGATGATGTATCTGAAGGCGTTGCAATCATGATTAAAGAAGGTGTTGATGTTTCAATTACCGGTAATTCAACCAATCCGACAAGATTTCAACATCCGGTTGCAGGTACATATAAAAAATGGGCTATTGAAAACGGAAGAAAATATTTCTCGGTAGCATCAGGCGGCGGAACAGGCAGAACTCTTCACCCAGATAACGTAGCAGCAGGCCCTGCTTCTTACGGTATGACTGATACTATGGGCAGAATGCACAGCGATGCTCAGTTTGCAGGCTCTTCTTCTGTTCCGGCTCACGTAGAAATGATGGGTGTTATAGGTATGGGAAATAACCCTATGGTTGGTGCTACGGTTGCTGTCGCAGTTGCGGTAGAAAAGGCTATGGTGTGATTTCCGTAAGGCGTAGTCGAGCGAATGCGAGCAAAATAAATTTAAAAAAGGAAGCTTTTAGGCTTCCTTTTTTTATCCCATAATATAAGCTATAAACCCGTAACTAAAACTAAAATTAATATTATCGGAACAACAAATTTTAAAAGTATGTTAAAAATATATCCGAAAATGTTTTCGCCCAATATTTCTTTCCATAAGGATTTTATACACCAGCCGGATAATAAGCATATTAATAAGGTATTAAACGGCAGTAAAATGTTTGATGTGGAATAATCCAACAAATCAAAAATAGTTTTGTTAAACAGCGTAAAATCTTTTAAAATACCAAAAGAAAGAGTTGAGGGTATACTTATCAAACCGATAATAACTGTTAGTATTATTGTTGCTCTTTTTCTCGTTATGTTGAAATTCTTTATAATTGATAAAATTCCTGTTTCCATCATACTTATACCTGATGTTATAGATGCAAAGAAAAGTAATGTAAAGAATATAAGCCCGTATATTGATGAGAACGGGAGTTTGGAAAACATTTCGGGTAAAGAAATGAATGCCAGAGCTGCTCCTGCACTGGGTTCTACATTAAAAGTAAATACAATCGGGAATATCATAATTCCTGCTATAAGTGCTATCAGAGTATCACAAAATATTAAAGTATATCCTGATTTAATTATATTTGTTTTATCTTTCATATAACTTCCGTATGTAAGTATGGTTCCCATACCTATACTCAAGGTGAAGAGAGCTTGCCCCAGTGCCGTTAATATCATTGTTTTATTAAACTGAGTAAAATCAGGTTTAAACATAAACATTAATCCGTCTTTTGCTCCGGGCTGAAAAAGTGCATATATGGCAAGCCCGATTAACATTAAAGTAAACAACGGCATCATTATATTATTTGCTTTTTCTATCCCTTTATTGACCCCTCTAAATGGAAAAGCTGCAGTCATTATTAAAAATAAAATTGTTAAGAATACGGGCATGAAAATTTGAGAACTGTATGAATTAAAATATCCGCTAAAATTTGCGGGAAGATTATTTGTTAAAAATATCCATATATAATTTAATATCCAGCCTCCGACTACAAAATAAAAACATGGGATTAAAATTACGGTTATAATGCAAAGCCAGCCAACCCAAGTGAATTTTGAATTAACTGATTTTATAGCTTGAATAGTATCGGTTTTATATTTTTTACCGATAAAAAGCTCGCAGCATAAAGGAATTATGCATATAAAGGCTATTATAAATAAATAAGTGAGAAGAAATACAGCTCCTCCATTTTTACCCATAATATAAGGGAAACGCCAAATATTACCAAGACCTACCGCACTGCCAACTGTTGCTAAGATAAAACTTAAATGCGAAGTCCATTGAACTTTTTCTTCTTCCATTTTTTTATACTCACTGTTGTGACAAAAAAAAGATAACAAATTTTAAACAAATTGTAAATATATAGCAATTTTTATTTTTACAGGTATTATATATTTAGGTCTTTGTGTTAAGGAGTACAATATGAAAATTTCTGCAATCCGTAGTACTGCGAGCTTTGGTAGAGCTTTGTCTTCGGCTGAACAAAAAGAGTTTTGTCAACTTCAAAATGAAGCAAGAAAATTGCTCAATATTGATAAAACTGCGGCTACCATATTTGATTTTAGTGTTCCGTCAACGGAAAAAGATACGGGTATCGGTACCAGTTTTTCTAAGGATGCTCAAAATATGGCGGAACTGTTAAAAGTTATGTGCGGAGTTAATGCAATACAGTTACAGCCGCAAGGCGAAATATCAAATTTCGTTCGTTCTCCCTATTCGGGTACCGGATTTTCTCTTGGCATGCATATAATTGATTTGACTAAACTGGCTGATGAAAATTACGGTAAATTACTTAACTCAAAAGATTTAAATTCTCCTTATATGACAAGAGTAAAAGACCATGATAATGTAGACTATCAAAATGTGTTTGGCGAAGACGGACAAAAAGCCATGCTTCAAAAGGCATATAAACGTTTTATAAAATTGGATGAAAATTCACCGTTAAAACAAGAATTTGAAAAATTTAAACAGGAAAATACTTATTGGCTTGAAAAAGATGCACTTTTTGAAGCGGCAGCAGTTGCAAACAATTCTGAGGATATGAGAACATGGACTTTACGTGATCAAAATGTTTTTGCAACAAAGCATGGTGATGCGGAAAGAATTGCTCAATTAAAATATGTTAAGGATTCGGAAGGAAATAATGTTGTTGATTTTAACGAATTTGTTCAATATATAGCCGATAAACAACAAAAAGAATCCAAAAATAATTTTAATGCAAAAGGCATTGATATATATGGCGACTGCCAAATAGGATTTTCGCAAAAAGATTTTTGGGCTCATAAATCTGCTTTTTACCACAATAAGGAATTTGGTTGTGATATAGGCGACGGAAAATATTCCTGTTGGTCACCTGCAATTGATTTTAGCAAAATAAACTCAGATGCGGGCGAGCTATTGTATAACAAATTTAATTTATTCTTTAAACGTTATAATGGTGTAAGAATAGATGCAGCTTGGCAATTAATTAAGCCTTTAATATGTGAACCCCAAAAACATAACGGCAGAGAAGTATTTGACTCTAACGGTAATAAATTGGGGCATAAATTACACCATCAGCCTGATATTGGCGGAAAAATTATAAATGACATAGTTATGAAAGCTGCCGATGCAAATAATGTTTCGAGAGATAAGGTATTTTTGGAATTATTGGGCGGAAATTCGTATGATTCGCTTGATGATGTTAAACATTCGGGTGCAACTTTAATCCATATTACAAAATATGGTGCGGATCAATGGGGAAGAGTCAAATATTATGAATCACACGGTGATAATAAATACCAGAATATGCGCCCGGGTGATTATATTATAGGGCCGGGAACCCATGATGACGAAACATTATTGGAACAGGTATATTCAGGCAAATCCCGTATAGGTTATTTAGCACATGACTTGCATTTGCATAAACATGAGCTTGAACGCTCACCTGAAGCGTTTTCTAAAGCTATTTGGGCGGAACTTTTCACTACAAAAAATCAATTTGCCACTTTACCTGATATTTTAGGCTCAAACAGAAGAATTAATGTACCTAATACTACTGAGGAAAACTGGTCATATCGTGCTTCACAAGATTATGAAAGAGAATATTTTGAAAATCTTGCACAAGGTAAAGGCTTAAATAGTGCGGATGCTCTGGCTAAAGCAGTGAAAGCTAAGTATCATGGTCACTCTTCTATGTTAGTTGAAAAATTACAATACTTCGCTGATATATTAAGACAAAAAGGTCCGATGACAAAAAAAGAAGCTGATAAACTTTATGCATAGTTATTATTAAAAAGGCGGTTTTTTAAAAACCGCCTTTTTCTATTTATTTATAAATTTTATCAATTTGTGATTTTAAACTGTCGATATCTGAACCGTAGCATTCTCTTTGTGTTTCTCTAAGTTTTGCACCTGTTTTAAAATAATGTACAATACATTTTGAACTGCCTTGAGTGTATGTTTTTGTATATATCGGTGTACAAATACCTTTTGTGAACGAAGTTTTTAACTCATTGTATCTTTTTACACAATTTACATAACGGTTTGGATCTTTTTTTGAAAAAAACGGATCTTTTAGCCATCCGCAATAAGCCTCGGCAGTTTTTGATGAATCATAAATGTAATTTGAATTATAAGAATTTGTATCCTGAGAACAATAGTATTCATTTGCTTTAGCAATGTTTGAACTAATTAACAAACATAATATTCCTAATAAAATTGCGTTGAATTTCATATATACCTCCTTTTAAGCATTATTATATATAAAACTTTTTTTTATAAATCATTTATATAGTTTAGAAATTAGTTTTTTAAAAAAATTTAAAAAATCGTATTTTGCCTCTTTACTGATTTTCTTAAAAATGATACAACATTATTATGGTTTATGATGAAAAATATGATGATTATGAAATTAAAAAAACAAGGAGAAAATCTTTGTTTATTGATCGTACGGGGACTATTAATTTTTTATTTATTGTAACTTTTATCACTATAATATTATTTGGAACTTTAATATATTCTGCATTTAATCCTTATTACGAATCAATGTATTGCAATGAAAATTTGTCTTGTAAGGTAGAACATAAATATATCGGTAATATTGGATATAGTGAAAATTTTAAAATTTCCTCAAATAGTTATATAGATTTTCAACTTGGGCTTTTTTGTCTTTTCCATTCTCCGCCCAAAAGACGCGGACCGGAAGTACATATTAAGCATATTTATTATAATTTATATGATAACGGAATAAAGAAAAATCCCTTTAAGCGTTATGTTGCTTCTTTAGATATGAAAAACCCCGAAAAGCTTACATTAAATACGAATGTTGAAAAGGTAAAGTTTGAAAATTATATTCATAATCCTTCATTATGTTATCTTTTTGAGGTATCAAGTTTAAATGATATCTTTTATTTCGGGTTTTGGATGTTTTTACTTGCTTGGCCTATTATGGTGCTAATAGAAATAATATATAGGAATAAATAGTTTTTAATTATTATAGTTTTATTGTAGGTTAACTTATTTCGTTGACAATTGTGAGTTTTTATGGTTATCTATAAATAGAGATTTTAATCACGAAAGGATCCGAAACATTATGGCAACAAAAAGCAATGCAACTAAAAAAACTGCTTCTAAAAGCAAAAAAAATGTTGAAGCTTTAGAAAAAGCGTTAAATCAATCTAATGTTGTTGAAACACTTGACCAGTTGGAAGTGTTGATTTCTAAAGTTAAAAAAGCTCAAAAAATATTTGAAACATTTACGCAAGAACAAGTGGATGCAATATTTAAAGCAGCAGCTGCTGCCGCAGATAAAGCTCGTATACCTTTAGCAAGAATGGCTGTTGAAGAAACAGGTATGGGCGTTTTAGAAGACAAAATTATTAAAAACCATTATGCATCAGAATATATATATAATAAACATAAAAATGCTAAAACCTGCGGAATAATAAAAGAAGATAAAGCAAACGGTATAAAAATTGTTGCTGAACCTTTGGGAGTTTTGGCAGGGATAGTTCCTACAACAAACCCGACTTCTACCGCAATATTTAAGTCGTTAATATCATTAAAAACAAGAAACGGAATAATATTTTCACCGCATCCGAGAGCAACAAAATCAACAATAGCTGCAGCAAAAGTTGTATTGGATGCAGCCGTTAAAGCTGGTGCTCCTGAAAATATTATAGGCTGGATTGATGTTCCGTCTATTGAATTATCAAGTGCTTTGATGAATCACAAAGAAATTGATTGTATATTGGCAACGGGAGGTCCCGGCATGGTAAAAGCAGCATATTCATCAGGTAACCCTGCTTTAGGTGTAGGACCGGGAAATACACCTGCTGTTATTGATGAAACTGCTGATATAAAAACAGCTGTTTCGTCAATTTTAATGTCAAAAACATTCGATAACGGTATGATATGTGCTTCAGAACAATCGGTTATTGTTGTTAAAGATGTGTATGAAACAGTAAAAAAAGAATTTGTATATAGAGGAGCTTATCTGGTTAATAAAACAGAAACACAAAAATTAATAGATTTGCCGATAATTGATCCTAAACGCGGTACGGCGCATCCTGATATTGTCGGTCAATGTGCTCATAGAATTGCAGAACTTGCAGGATTTAAAGTACCTGAAAATGCAAAAATTTTATTGGTCGAAAGAACAAAAGTTGATTGGAATGATCCGTTCAGCCGTGAAAAATTATCACCTGTCCTATCAATGTATAAAGCTAAGGATTTTGAAGAAGCGGCAGAAATGGCATACGAACTTGTTTCAAAAGGTGGAGCAGGACATACTTCGGTTATATATACTGATGAAAGACATAAAGAAAGAATTGATAAATATGCCGAAAAAATGCCGACATGCAGAGTCCTTGTTAACTCCCCTTCATCACAAGGCGGTATCGGTGACTTGTATAACTTTAAATTAGAACCGTCATTAACACTCGGTTGCGGTTCTTGGGGCGGTAATGCCGTTTCAGGTAACGTAGGAGTTGAAAATTTATTGAACTACAAGACCGTTGCTGAAAGGAGAGAGAATATGCTTTGGTTTAAGGTTCCTGCTAAAATTTACTTTAAAAGAGGTGCTACCGATTTAGCTTTAAGAGAACTCGCAGGTAAAAAACGTGCATTTATTGTTACAGACAGATTCTTGTTTAACTCTGGTGCAGTTGATACGATTACTAACGTATTGGATGAAATCGGTATCGAACATGAAGTATTCTTTGATGTTAAGCCGGATCCTACATTATCGACAATTAATCAGGCAATATCTATATTAAGACCATTTGAACCTGATGTTATTATTGCGTTGGGTGGCGGTTCTCCCATGGATGCGGCTAAAATATTATGGCTTATGTATGAACAACCCGAAACTAATTTTTCGGATATTTCTATGAGATTTATGGATATAAGAAAAAGAATTTGTTCTATTCCTGAACTTGGTAAAAAGGCTACAATGGTTGCTATACCGACTACATCAGGTACGGGTAGTGAAGTTACTCCTTTTGCTATTATTACGGATGATGAAACTCACGTAAAATACGCAATAGCTGATTACGCATTGACTCCTAATATGGCAATTGTTGACCCGAATTTTGTTGACGGTATGCCTAAAGGATTGACATCCGCATCAGGTATTGATGCTTTAGTTCACGCTCTTGAAGCTTATGTTTCAAGTATGGCAACAAACTTTACAAATTCCAACGCTCTTGAGGCTACGAAATTAGTATTCAGATATTTGGAACGCTCATATAATGAGGGCGCTAATGACCCTGTTGCAAGAGAAAAAATGCATTATGCTGCAACTATTGCAGGTATGGCATTTGCAAACTCATTCTTGGGTGTTTGCCACTCTATGGCACATAAACTTGGTGCTATGTATCATGTTCCGCATGGTGTAGCTAACGCTTTATTAATCAGACAGGTTATTAAATATAATGCTTCCGATGCACCTAAAAAACAAGCTACATTCCCTCAATATAAGTTCCCCTGCGCAAAAACCAGATATGGTCAAGTCGCTGATGAACTTGGTTTGGGCGGTAAAAATGATGATGAAAAAGTTCAATTGCTAATCAAAGCTGTTGATAAATTAATGAAAAATATAAATCTTCCAAATTCTATTAAAGATTTTGGGGTGGATGAAAAGACCTTTATGGCTAATTTAGATGAACTTGTAGAATTGGCATTTGATGATCAATGTACAGGTGCTAACCCGGTATATCCGTTAATGTCTGATATCAAGAAAATTTATCTTGATGCTTATAAGGGTATTGTTTAATCAGTAAATATTTGAGAGGAACTTTTTAGTTCCTCTCATTTTTTGAGGAATTAAAGTGAAAAAAATACTTTCGGACAAAGTTATTAACAGGTTAACTCTCTATCACAGTATTTTAACTGATTATATAGAAAAAAATATTGAATATATTTCAAGTCCGCAAATTGCTGAATTACTGCATATTGATAATACTCAAGTAAGAAAAGATATAGCTTTGCTTCATTATAAGGGAAAATGTAAGGTCGGTTATAAATCTGTTGAGTTAAAAAATTTGATTGAAAAAACACTTAAATTTGAGAATGTTAAAACTGCATATATAGTTGGGGCGGGCAATCTTGGTATGGCTCTTGCTAAATATGATAATTTTGAAGCCTACGGATTTTATATTTCTGCATTGTTTGATAACAGTTATTTAAAAATTGGTTCTATTATTAACGGTAAAAAAGTATATGATATTGATAAATTAGCAGAAATGGCGGAAAAACAAAATGTTAAAATTGTTATTTTAACAGTACCTAGGCAATTTGCTCAAGAAGTCACGGATTTTATTGTCAGAGCAGGTATTATGTATATTTGGAATTTTACTCCCTGTGTTTTAAATGTTCCTGCTAAAGTTCAGGTTTGGAATGAAAATTTAATAGGTAATTTTTTGCAATTTACGGTAAACCATAAAGATTAATATTTTACAATTTGTTACATAAAATTACTTTTGGTAAATTCTCAATATAAATATTTTTTTTATATAAATGAGAGCACCTAAAGGGGTTATTATGAGATATAATTTCGTAGATTCAAATTTATTTGATTTGAGAGGTCACATTCTTTCACAGATGAAAAGTGGCAATGTACGCCATAAAATTGTACATACAAAAAATTCAATTCCATCAGGTGGTATGTCACGGGATGTGCTTGTAAAAACAAGTTTAGATGGAAAAGATGACGGTAAAATTTCATTAAAAGAAAAATTATCTAATTTTGGAAAAGGGATTATTCAACCGTTAAAATCAATGGTATCATCCCCTAAAAATATAGCTATAACTGCATTGTCAGTTGCGGCAGGTGCTGCAATTATTACTTTAACCGGAGGTGCTGCTGCACCACTATTTGTGGCAGCAGGTATTACTGGTGGCGCTATTCAAATCGGAAAAGGTGTATATAATCAGGCAACTGCTAAAACCGATGCTCAAGCCAGAAAAGCATGGCAGCAAATTGGTTCGGGTACTTTTACAACCGGAGTTTCGGCTTTGGCTGCTAAATCATCATTAAAATCTGCAGGAGTTGAAAATGCAGGTAAAATGTCTGTTTTTAAAGCTGTTGTCAGGTGCTTCAAAGATATTCCTTCAAATATTCATAAATGTATAAATAATGCTTCAATAAATATTTCAGCTGCTTTGACTAAAATAAAACCGAAAGCAAAGGAAGCGCCAGCAACAGAAAGTAAAACAACAGAGTTAACACAAAAAACTCCCGAGGGTAAATCGACTGCAACTGAAAGTAAACTGACAGAGTCACCAAAGAAAACTTCTGAAGGTGAAGCACCGACAGCTGAAAATAAGCCGACAACTCCCAAAAGTACCTCAACAGAAAAAGCAACTTTGGATAAACAAACTGCAACACCGAAAAAATCAAAAGCAAAGTCATCTAAAGGAAATGCAAAAGGTACACCTGATTCAGTATCTAAGGATGGTGCAAAGGGCGTAACTAAAACAGCTGATGGAATTAAGGACAGATTTAAAAATTTATTAAAAGTATTTGGTTTATATATTGATAAATAGGGTAAAGTAAGGTGAAAAAAAGAACTAACCTTGGTTAGTTCTTTTCTTTTTATTAAACGCGTCTTTTGCGAGCTGCTTCAGATTTACGTTTTTTCTTTATACTTGGCTTTTCATAACGTTCACGACGTTTAATTTCCGAAAGTATACCGGCCTTTTGTATCTTCTTTTTAAATCTTTTTAAAGCACTTTCAATACTTTCATTATCGCCAACACGTACTTCAGGCATTTATATTTTCACCACCTTTTATGTCTTTTTTATTTATATATTGATACTAGCAGGAAAATATTTTTAATTCAAGTATAAAAAAACCCTTTGATATTATATCAAAGGGTTTTCTATTGTAAATTATATTGACTAGTTAGGTATAGATAAATCTTGAGTTAATTCTAACCAAACAAAGTCTCCATCATTAGCTTTATATGTTCTACCGGGAGTTGTTAAACCTGTTATTAAACCAACTGCTCCACCAACAGGAACACCGATAGCAACACCTTCACCATAGTGACGATGTCCGTGATGTTTAGCAGAACCTGCACCAACACCGATACCGCCGCCTAATGCTGCTCCGCCTAATGTATAGACTATCGGTTTTACCCATCTGCTTTCAGTTAATACACCGTTGTTGTTGATTACTTCAGCATTGAACGGAACACATGCACCTGATGGCAATGTCATTGATTCAAATTCTACTGTAACTTTATCGTTCTTGTTCCACCATTTTTTAGGTTCAACACTTGTAACTCTTGCTTTCATTATTGTTGTAGCAGGGATTACTAAAGTACCTTCTTTTGTATAAATATCTTTTTTAACTGTAAATGTTACAGGATCACCTACTTGTACATCTCTTGATGTGAAGTATGTATAGAAATATCCTTTAATAATGTTTTTAGCTAAAACGATTTTTCTTTGATTTGTAATTTGAACTTCATCTACTTCTGCTTTTTTTGTAACATCTAAATGTTCAGTAGAAAGTATAGTTTCACTGCTCTTATATTGGTCTTTAACAGCACAAATCTGTTGTTTTAATTTATAAAGTAAAACAGCTGCTTCAGCTCTGGTTAAGTTTTTATTTGGTAATAACTCATCAGCATCAGGATAATTTACATAAACACCTAAATCAATTGTTTTGGCAAATTGACGAGTACCCCATGCCGGAATGTCTTCTCTATCTTTGAAAGCATTTAATGCTCTTAAATTGCCTTTGTAGTCTTTTGTAATATGACTGATAACAGAAGCTGCTTCCGTTTTTGTCATAATTCTGTCAGGCTTAAATGTTCCGTCATTATAACCGTAAATTAAACCTAATTTAGAAGATAATAAGATATCTCCATAGTCTTTTCTTGAAGAAGTTACGTCAGAAAATGGGTTTGATTCTGATAAACTTGGTGTTCTGTGACCTAATGTTCTCAATAATGCAGAGTTGAAATCTGACCTTGAAACATCTTTTTCAGGAAGGAATGTTTTTCCTTGTAATTGTAAAATACCATCATTTACAACTGCCGTAATTTCTTTGTTTGCCCAATAATCAGCAGGTACATCACTGTATACGTCTGCTTTAGCTGCGTTATTATAGGCTACCATCATGAAAAATACAGCAAACATAGCTAAAATCTTTTTCATTTTTTTTCTCCATTTTGATTTAAACTATACTAAACAACTTGAATTATATAATATAAAAATTATTAATGCAATAATTATTAAAATTGTAGATTATTTTTTTGTTTATATTATAATCAAAATTATACAAGGACTTGTAGCTCAGCTGGTAGAGCAGTTGACTCTTAATCAATTGGTCGGGGGTTCGAATCCCCCCAAGTTCATATTTGTAACATCTGACAAATAAATATATCAAATAATATTCCAATGGGCATGTGGTGGAATGGTAGACACGCCAGTCTTAGGAACTGGTGCGTAAGCGTGGGAGTTCGAGTCTCTTCATGCCCACCATTTAAAAGAAAAAGCACTTTCAAGTAATATTTTGGAAGTGTTTTCTTATATTTAATTTATGACCAAAATATGTTCGGTTTAGATTTCAGCTACTTTAAGTTCGTTATTTTTACAATATTTTTTTATTAAATTGTCAGGGTAGAAAAACTGCCGATTTCTTATTTGTTAAATGATACACATGCATGTATTATTGCTTTTTTAATTCCATTGAAACCCTTTTGGATATTATTTTATTTAATTCTTGTATATCCTTGTTGCATCCTGTAAAAATTATATTATCGTCCGGTTCCGGACGTTCTATTTCAATATAATATTTTTTATCACTTTTAAAAGCCGAAGTTAAACCGCTTAGACCGCCAACTATCGCACCCACTGGACCGAGTAAAACGCCACCAATTATCGCCCTATATACCGGCGATTTTTCTTTTTGTGATTGTTCAATTTGTTGTAAAATTCGAACATTTTTAATTTTTGAGAATTCTATTTCATCAAGAACATTATTGTCATTATCTGTAAAAATAACGTTTATTGGCGATATTGTGAGTGTACATTTTTGATTATTTTCAGCAACGTTTATACCGTCAATATGAACTATCGAATATTTTTTGTTTAAAAATTTTCTTTCTTTGTTTTCTTTTGCAAATTTATTCGCATTTTCTCTAAATTTTTTTAATTCTTTTGGATATTTAATATTTAAAAAGATACCTAATATTAAATATGTAAATATAAATAATAATCCTACCTGTATTTTAATGAATAAAAATATAAATCCGGAAATTAATGCTATTAATGAGATTTTTATTAAATTATTAATTTTTTTATTTTGCATAATATTACCTTTTTATTTATTATTAATTTGATAGGTTTCAAATACGGTTCGGACTGGTATTTGTGCGTTTCTTGCAGAATTCCAATTTAATTACGAACGGAAATAGTCGAATTTTGTACAGTGTAACGCTTAAAATGAAGTTTTATAAACGTTATAATATCGTATATATAAATCAAAAGTCTAAAATAAAATTGTTGATTGGCTACATATAAAAAAGAGTTATTATACCCTTATATAAATTTTTCAATGTCCTGTAAGTTTATTATACATAAAAATTTATGCTATTAATTTTTTTAAAGTTTCTTTTAAAATCTTAAAATTTATCTTGTGAATATCATAAAGAAAACTTTAAGCATTTACTAACTAACTTAACCAATCAAAAAAGAGATAGGCTATAACCTATCTCTTTTATTTTTAATTTTGTTACATTTAAGCTTTTTTTGCCCTTAATTTGTATTTCGCGGATTCAATAGGGTTATTTAATCTTTTATGAATATCTGACAATATGTAATTTAAATCGGATTTTTCCAGAGAACGTTTTGCATATTGCTCTGCTATTGCCGTATATTCAAGTGCTTTATTATAATTTCCTTCTTCTATATTTTTCTTTGCCAAGTTGCTGTAATAGTCATAATTTAAACTGTTGTCTTCACTTGTTAATTTATTTGCTTCTATTACTTTTGCAACTTGATTATAATATATTTGTGCATTTTTAGTTTGATTAAAATGTTTATAAATATTGGACTTTTCATATATTAATTTGTATACTTTTATATTTTCTGTCCCATATATTTTTTTAGCGGTATTAATTGCTTTATTTATTCTTATTATTGCGGAATTTAAGTCACCCATATTACAGTATGTTTCTGCATAACTTGTATTTATTTCTATTGCTTCTTTGTTGTTTTCTCCTTCTAAGGGTAATAATATTTTTTCTGCAAGTTTCAAAGATTCTAATGCTTTATTTGGATTACCGTTCTCGTTATATAAATCACCTAAACTCTTATTAATTTCATATAATTTAAAACTATTTTTAGGTAATGCTTTTTCATATTGTGTTTTTGCGGATATTGCATATTGTATCCTTTTAGATATTGTGTTCTCTTTATTATTTATTTCACTTATTTTAATTAATAAATTACCATATATAACGGGGGCAGTTTCTTTTTCATCTTCCAATATATTCTCTAATTTTTTTGCTATCTCTAATGCTTTATCCGCATTATTTAAATTATTGTATAAATCTATATATGAATCATATTTATCTTTCTTCCATTTTGTATCTATTCCCGAACATTGTTTTTTATAATATTCATAGATTTCATTTAAATAGGATTTTGATTTTATATGTTCATTTTTTTCATTGTAATAATGTATAAAATCATTATTTAGTTGAATTTGCGATTCTTTTTTTATATGAGAATCTTGTATTGCAGATACCAATTTACTGCTTTCATCAAGTAATTCTTTTGCTTTTTTTAATTCATGCAATTCTTTATAATAACTTATAAATATGGAATTAATTTCTATTCTTTTAGATATGGAATTATCATCGTTTCCTTTTGCATATTTCATAATTGTGTTATATAACTTTGGAACTTTATTGTATTGGCTTGAATCAATGTAATATAGTATTAACATGCAGTAATAATCAAAATAATCATCTTTGGTTGCTTTCTTAGAATTTATTAGATAATTATATAAATCCTTGTATGCCTTATCAGTTGCTTTAAAATTTCTTGTTGCTTGGTTTGATGCTGCAATTTGACCTAAGTAATAATATTTGTCATTAAAATTATTATTATCAACGTAGTTTTTTACTGTTTCTAAAGTTTTTAATGATTTATACGGATTTTCATAATGATGATAAAAATGAGCTTTACGAGAATAAACTTCTTTTTCTAAATTCTTGTTGCCAGGATTTAATGTTATTATTTCCAGTGCCTTATCCAAATATGTTTTTTGGGCTAAGGAATTATTAGTTTTCCAGTAGAAATCGAATAGTTTTATATATACAGGTATGGTTTCAATTGATTTTTCTCCATATAACTCCTGAGTTTGATTTAGAATTTTATTTAAGAGTTTTAAAGTGGCTTTATTTTCGTTGATATACATATTTATATCAGCTATTTCAGACTCTAAATTTAAATATTCTGTTACTTGATTATCATTTTTTATATTAAGTTTTGCTAATTCATTTTGTTTTTGCTTCAAAATTGTTTTTTGCGAAATATCATCGGTAGAATTAGCTAATGATGAGTTTATAAATGCCATTGTACAAAGTAAACAAGCACATATTGTCAGTTTTTTCATATTTTTCCTCCTACTCTACAATAATAATTATTACTATTTTTACTGATTAGTCAATATTATAAATTTTTAAATATGTAGATATTTAAAAATTCTACATTATAAGTATTAGTTTTGTTGCCTAAAATAGTTTTTTAACATATAATTTTTTTAGATTAAAGAATAGTATAAATTACATAAATATAGTTTAAGTGAGGTAAAAATGAGTATTAGAAAGAACATAGCAGCAATCTTTTTAAGTATAGGTTTGTTGCTTACCGGTTTTTCTTCTGCACTTGCAAAAAGCTATACCGATATTCCTGATGATTATTGGGCAGCAGAGGAAATTGAAGATGTAGTTACAAAAAATATTGTTCCGATTTATGGTGACAGTACATATAAACCGTTGGAAAGAGTTACCAGGGTTGATTGGACAGAATGGTTATTAAGGGCTTTGGGTTTAGCTCAGGCACCAATAACATCTGAGCCTAATTATTCCGACGTTGATCCGACAATATACGGTTATCCGTCAATTGCAAGATCAGACCAATTCGGTTTGATTTATGGTTATACCGATGGTGAATTTAAACCCCAAAGATTTATTACAAAAACTGAAACGGCTTCTATTATGAGTCATATAACAAAAGATACGGATGTTGATACTTCTATTTTGAATCAGTTTGCAGACTCAAGTCAAATTCCTGATTGGGGTGTTTATCCGTTCTCTAAAGCTATTAAATATGGTTTGTATGTTAATTGGCCTTTAGATACTGAATTAAATCCTAACAGAGAATTAAACAGAGCTGAAGCAGCTGTTCTTTTGGCAAGATTAATGAAAGCACTTGAACTTGTTGAACCTGAATATAAAGCTGAAGAACCTCAGGAAGTAGTTCCTGCTGAACCTCAAGAATACATTTTAGCTACCGAACACCTTGATACATACGGTAAAGCTATTGTTGATAGAGTTCAAATTACTAATTTAAGACGTATCATTTTAGCTAAGAATGTATTCCAAGTTTCTTTTGTTGAACCTTTTAATTCTACTAAACACCAAATCGGTGATGTTATTCCGTTCTATTTTAAAGATGATGTTATTACAAAAGAAGGTACTCTACTAATACCTGCAAATACTAAATTATATGCAACGATTGAAGAATTAAGAGATAAAAGATGGATTAATAAAAACTCTGAAGTATATTTGCATTTTACAGAAATGGAATTTCCTAACGGTAATAAATATCCGTTTATAGCGAGAGTTCTTAATAACCAAGAAGGTGTATTATCGGAAAATAAATGGTTAAAACCGTTAGAATATACTGTTGCGGGTGCTGCTATCGGTGGTGCTGCTATCGGGTTGCCTATTGGCGCTGCTAATGATCGTTCAGGTGACGGTTTGGCTATCGGTATACCAACTGGTGCAGGTGTTGGTCTTTTAACAGGCTTCTTAACACCCGGTGTAAACTTCAAAGCAAGAGCTAATGAAGATGTTTTGGTTGAACTTAAAGTTGATTGCAGTCTGTATAATGACTATACTCAACAATATACGACTACAACCAGAACCGAAATTCAAGAATAATTTAAATACAGTTTTGAAACCCCCGAAGTTTTCTTCGGGGGTTTTATTGTAAAACAATAAATATACATATATAATAACAATATGCAAAAACTTGATTTATATTTAAAAAATTTAACTGGGAAAGATGAAAATCTCGCTCAGGAAGCTGCCGATTTTCTTATTAATCATGCTGATATTGATTTATTTAAAATGTTAGTTAATAAGTCGGATTTTCTGTTTCCATTCATCAGAAATAATGTTGAAAAACGTATAGAGAAAGCAATTAATAAAAAAAATTTCCTTAATATTATTAAATTTTTTGATTGTTATTCTTCTTATTATGATGATGTATTAATTTCAAATTTAGCTAAGCATGCCAATCAGGATTTAACTGATGAAATATTTGAACTTTTGGATAAAGGGAATATTAATCAAAAAATATATTCAGCTAAATATTTTTTCTATATTCCTGATACAATTTCTTTGGAATTATTAAACAGATATGCATTTGATGAAGATGAAAGTTTATCATTTAATTCAGCCCAAGCATTAGGGCAAATGCAAGATGATATTTCTTATGATATTGCATTGAATATGCTTACTTCCAATGATGATTTTGATAAGCTAAAAGCTGTTAAATTTTTTGCTGCTTATGGTAATAAATTCCCGCTAAAAGAAATTTTTTCAGCCATGCAATCTTCTAAAATGCCTGAAAATATTGCAGGACAAATACCTTATATGATACCACTTACGGATCTGTTAGAATCTGACTATAAATTTGAAACTTTGCTTGTAATTGATAATATTATATTAGGTTTGGGTGAAATTTTACCTTTGTCTGATATATTCCAATTTCAATTGTTTGATATAATTAATAAGTTATTTAGATATGACGGTGAGTTTAAAAGTAAAACTGCTAAAATTCTTCTTGCGGCTTATTCTAAATTTAAAATGTTTATGGAAAACCAAGAATATATTTTTGATGAAGATAAAGATACCAGATATGAAATTTCTTCTATTTATAAGTTATTAAACAGTCAAAATAATGAATTTTGGGAAAAACAGAAAAAATTAGCAATACTTGAACTAGATACTTCCGATGACAGAATTTTATCAGTATTGGGAATAATTACTGAATATAATATTCAAGATGCAATTGAAAAATTAAATAAACTTTTAAATTCTGAAAATGAAATTGTTATATGTGAAGTATTAAATACTTTAAAAAGTATTAATGCAATTGATAATAATAAAATTTCTATTGCCCTTAGGCGAGTTAAAAATCCCAATATAAGAGCAATTATAGAAAATTTTAAAATATAATTTAATAAACAATTTTACTAAAATCTGCCAATTTCGCAAACTTTGTTTTGATAAGATAAAGCAAGTTAATTCTGTTCTGTTTTATTTTTTCATTTTTGTCCATAACTAAAACCTTATCAAAAAATTCTGATATAAACGGAGTTAAATTTGTGAGTTTTTCTTCAAGTTGTGGATATGAAAGCTGTCTTTCATCTATATTTTTAACTGTAATCCATAAGCTTTTTTCTGCTGCGGTATTAAATAAATCAGGATTGACTTCTGGAGAGCAGTTTTCGTTTTTTATAAGTCTTAAAATTCTGTTAATACCTTCATGAAATTTGCCGTATTCTTTATTGTTAACTATATCGGTTATGATGTTTAATCTCGTTATAAAATCTTTTAAGTCCGATAATACATCATTTTCACTTATGCATGCTTCCAATACATTATGTTTATAAGTATCTGAAAGTAAAATAATTAATCTTTGTTCAAAAAATTCTTTAATATTGTTAAACAGCTTAGTCTTATCATCAATTTTAACGGGTATAATTTCAATCGCATTATTTATTAATTTTGATACATTAATTTCCATATTGTTTTCTAAAATTGTTTTGAGTACTCCAAGCGTTGCACGTCTAACACCCAAGGGATCTTGAGAGCCTGAAATTTTTTTGCCATCGGCAAAAACAGTTACAATTGTATCAATCTTATCTGCGATTCCGACTATTTGTCCTTCAAGGCTCTGAGCTGTCTCAGATTCGGCATTCAGTGGATAATAATGTTCCATGATACCTTTTGCTACTTCTTTTGTTTCTCCGCTTCTTAAAGCATAATCAGCACCTATGTATCCTTGTAATTCCGTAAATTCAAAAACTAACTTTGTTACTAAATCAGCTTTACATAATAGTGCAGTTCTTTCTACCGAATCTAAAGGAGCATGGATTTCTTTTGCAATATTTTTTGAAAGTGTACAGATTCGTTTAGTTTTGTCATAAATAGAGCCGCATCCTTTCTGGAATGTTACGCCTTTTAAATCATCCAAGTATGAAATTAACGGTTTTTGTGTGTCTTCGTGAACAAAGAATATTGCATCTTCTAATCTTGCTTTGACAACACGCTCATTTCCGGCTTTTATATTATCAAAATAGTCACCTACATAGTTACTTACAGTGATAAATTTATTCAAAAGTTTGCCGTCTTTATATAACGGAAAATATCTTTGATGTACCGCCATAACAGTGACGGTTACTTTTTCCGGAATTTCTAAATATTTTTCTTCAAAAGAACATACAACAGGAATAGGCCATTCGGTTATAAAAGTTATTTCATCCAATAAATCATCATCAATAACAATATCTGCATCAATTTCTTTTGCTTTTGCTTTTGAAAGCATAACAATAGTTTCTTTACGTTTTTTAGGGTCGGCGATTACTTTTGCAGCTTCGAGTTTTGTTAAATATTCATCAGGTGAATTAATTATAATCTCTGTTTCGGCAAATCTATGACCTCTTGTTATATTTGTAGCTTTAATATCAGCAAACTCAAATTCCACAATATCATTATTTAATAATGAAACAATCCATCTTATAGGACGTTGAAATTTTATATCTAAATCAGCCCAACGCATAAAGTGAGTGCCTTTTAATTTTAATATTATTTCAGGCACAATATCTTTTAATAAATCCTTTGTATATTTACCTTTTTGCTCAATTTTAGCCCAAACATAATTATTTTCTTTATATAAGTTTTCGGGTGAAATTCCGTTCTTATTAGCGAAACCAATTGCTGCTTTTGTCAGTTCTCCGTTTTCATCATAAGCAATATTTTCAATAGGACCTTTGAGAGTTTTTATAATATCAGCTTGTTTTTCGCTTATATCATTAACTATTACACTAAGACGTCTTGGAGTAGCATATATATTAATATCTTTGAAATTAATACCATTCTCATTTAAAGCTTTTGTAAATTCGGTCTTTAATTGTTCCATTGCAGACGGAATAAATTTATATGCCAGTTCCTCAGTTCCTATTTCCAATAAATATTTATTCATAATGAGCCTCATAGATGTGTATAAAAAAATTATATTATAAATAAAATTGAAATGTTGCAATTTTTTTTTGCTTAGAATATAATAAGTTGCGTTGGGATCGTAGCTCAGTTTGGTTAGAGTGTCTGCCTG
>CANQLG010000018.1 GCA_947624645.1 Candidatus Gastranaerophilales bacterium | reverse complement strand
GATAAGTGCTGAAAGCATATAAGTACGAAGCCCACCGAAAGATGAGTTCTCTTTCTGGGTAACCAGGTAAGTCCCCACGCAGATCACGTGGTTGATAGGTCATAGCTGTAAGTGTGGCAACATATTCAGGCGAGTGATACTAATAGGACGAGGGCTTTTCCTAAATTTTGCGTAAGGTGTAGCGCAGCGAACGCGAAGCGAACCTGAAGTAGCAACAGTTGAACGGAGTACAAGAAACCGTCAGGTTTCTGATACGGTGTTCTAAGTTGTGCTTGGAGCAATAATTTACAACCAATTATAACAGATGATTAAAATTGTAATTCTTTGCAGTAATCAGTGTGCAAGCGGAAATGCTTGTTAAATGACCGATATTTTAATAAAAGGTCATTTTACAAAAGATTTCCGGTGATCAAGCGGTAGGACACCACCCGTTCCCATTCCGAACACGGTCGTAAAGACTACTTGCGGTGAAAATACTTGGCGGAGGACCGCCCGGGAAAATAGCTAGTTGCCGGATTCAAGTTTACAAGGAGTTAAGTGAAAACTTAGCTCCTTTTTTATGAGAGGACTTCCCCCCCCCCCGAGAAAATTTGATACAATATTTTACATTGGGGGAGGTAAATTATGAAAAAGATTTTATTAAGTTTAATCATACTGGCGAACTTTTGCGGATTTGCATATGCGGAAGGGATGATTGATGAAAATGGGAAAATATTATCTTTGCCTGAAAAATCAGAATATCATGAAGGCTTAGGAATAGTAACTCAACGAGGCAATAATTCATACGGATTTGTGAATGAACAAGGGAAAATATTAATTCCCGCTATTTATTCAAGAGCTTATGATTTTGAAGACGGAACATCCGTTGTTTCACAATATAACTTTTACGGTCTGATAAATAAAGAAGGGAAAGTGTTATTACCATTTAAATACAGAAATATTTCTTCATCACAAGAAGGATTAAGAGCAGCCGAAGCAGGATATAAATACGCAGTATATGATGTAAACGGCAAAGAATTATATAATTTCCCCGAATATAGTATAATTGATATTTATAATGAAATAATAATTTTACAGGATGGTAATTTTAAAGCAATTGCGGATAAAGTGGGAAATCTGTTAACAAAATTTGATTTTCTCGAAATATATAATCTGCATGCATCTGGATTAATTTCAACGATGACCAAAGATGGCTGGGGTGTAAATAATACTAAGGGAGAAACCATAATCCCGCATAAATTTAAAAATATACATTATCTTAAAAATAACCGAATATTAACAACCAGCAATAAAAACAAATATTCAATTTATACTTCAAAGGGCAAATTCATTAAAAATCTTACGGAAGAAGAATCTAAACTGATATATAAAGAAATTGACGCTCATGTTCAAGCTCAATATCAAGGAGAAAGATACACAGCATTTGAAGAAGACGGGTTATGGGGTATAAAGGATTCAAAAGGAAATATTTTAACAAAACCTAAATACCCAAGAATGCCGCAAATTCGAGGCAATTATATTTTTGAAGATACTTCAAGAGTCAGTTATTATGATAACAAAGGGAATGAAGTTATAATTGTAAAAGATAAAAGCGCAGAAAACATTTACCCCTTCTCTGACGGACTGGCAAAATATAAAGCCAACAGTAAATACGGATACATAGATAAAACGGGAACAACCGTAATAAAACCACAATTCGTAACGGCAGGTAACTTTAATAACGGCCTTGCGGTAGTAGAATATGAAAATAGAAAATACGGAATTATTAATAAAAAGGGAGAATATACGGTAAAACCCGAATTTTATTATATTGCTGATTTCAGTGAAGGACTTGCTGTTGCCCAAAAAGAAGATAACGACTTATATGGTTATATAAATGAAACAGGAACTTTTGTCATTCCTCAGACACTGTACCGTGCATACGATTTTGAAGACGGAGCAGGAAAAACTCTTGCAAATAAAGATGATGTAAAATATACCTTCTTAGATAAAAACGGAAATAAAACTTATAATCCGAAAAATAAACCTATAATTAAAGACGATTACACAAATGAATTAAACAAACTGGCGCAATATGCAAAGGGAGATTATTGGCTTGATTTTGGACAATTAATACAAAAACTGCCTAAGGATAATAAACAGATAAATGATTTTTTTATAAAAAACAGAAATAATTTTAAACCATACGGCTTATTCTATTTATCGGATAATCTTATTTCCTATGATACGGATAAAGCGGTATACTGGTATTTTATTGCAAAATTGAGACAACAATATCTTGATAATTTATCAAAAGATATGGGTGAAAAGTTAATTAATACATTAATGCAGGTTGGTGGTATAGAAACAGAAAACTACATTAAAAAAGCTGATAAAACAAAAATGAAACAAATTGCACTAAAAGCATTTGAAGATGATGAAAAAGATTTTCCGCTTTACTCAAAAGATAAAAAAACATACATAAAATCCGATAAAACTATATATGAAGAAATGAAAAAACAATTATTAAATGAATATTTTAATTAATGTGGAGGGAAATATGAAAAAAATAATAATATCGGCATTAATAATACTCGCTATGGGCTTTACATTTACAAGTGCATACAGTGCACAAAAGTTATCAGAGAATGTAAAAAAAGCAATAAAATATATGGAAACAGGACAAAACGGACTTGCCGTTCAAGCTGTTAAAAATTTTGATTTTTACGAGAAAAAAGATTTTATCAATTATATAAAAGAAAATCCAGATAAAACCGTTCCCGTATTTTATATAATAATGGCAGATGAAATATACAAAACAAACAAAGATGAAGCGGTATTTTGGTTCTCGTTCGGAAAATTAAGAGCGGTTGAAGATGTTAGAATGTGCAAGGATGAATCAGCAGGCCAGCAAGTGGCAATATACGGCATGCTTGCACGTAATACCGTTAAATATATGAATGAAAAAGGCAACCAATATATATTGGAACAACTTGAAAAAGCAGTAGAAAAGGATGAAAAAACACTTCTCCGCCCTGCACCCACTTGGGCATGTTACCACGGAATTTCAGCTTTTTCGGGCAAAGTTGATACTCTGCCTCAAAGTAAATTTGAAGACATTAAGAAGGAAACCAGAGAAAATTATATAAACAGTATGAAAAAACATATTGAAGAAGAAAAGAATAATAAAAAATAAGATTTGTAATGTATTTCTAAAATTTTTCATTAAAAATCTCCTTTAAATATTCTTTTGTCGTTTCATAGCCTATTTTATATATTTCTTTTTTCTTTTTATTTGTTAAAAAGAAATCAGTAAACGAAACACCTTCAACATCAATTTTTATAATGTTGATTTTATCGGTTTTATAATCAATTGAAGCTTGATTATCTATAATATATGCGGTCGAATTTATAATAGAATTTACCATTTTTACGGGGTTTTTGGATATTTTATTTTTGCTTCCGCCGGTTATTCTGAATTCTAAAATATTATCATTTTGAAGTTTGGGTATAACTTTAAAAATAGGGCAGCCTCTTGCTATATCACCGTCTATTAAATTTTTACCCTCATATTTAAAAGGAGGTAATAAAAACGGCATGGCAGATGAGGCTCTTAGGGCTTTTGCTATTTCAAATTCGGGAGTAGTATACTTTGAAAATACTTTAACTTGGGAGGTTTCAAGTTCTAATGCAGTTACATAAATATCTTTATCAATATCCTTAAAACAAACGGGAGGCATTTTGCTTTTTTTATAATTTCGCCCGTAAAATTTTTGCTCTATTTTTTCGCGAAGCCAATTTAAATATTTTTCTCCTCTTGAAACGGCAAGATTAGAGAACATATTAAAGTTAAAATCAGTAAAAAGTTTTGGCATATTAAGTTTATTTATTTCTTCTTCAATTTCATCAGCGCTGTATCCGAGTGCATAAAATACAATCATTAATGAGCCGATAGATGAACCTGTATATGTTTTTATTTGAATATTTTTTTCTTCCAAGGCTTTTAATACACCCGCATAACATAAGCCCCTGACGGAACCGCCCGTAAATATAACATTATATTTTGTCATTGATATTCCCTTCTTCTGATTGATTTATTTCGCATGTTTTTTTCGGAAGACATAAAAATATAATTAAAAATATTATACACTCAACTACTCCTATATATGGCGGTGTAAAAATACTTACAAGAAAAAAGGGAAGTGAAATTAAAACATATATACCAAATCCGATATATTGTATTACACGATAAAAACTATTTTTAGTCGTTTTAATGTTTTTAATGCGGTAGTAAAATTTATAATCTATGATTAAAAATATGCCAAAAGATATTAAACAACCAAAAAGTAATAAGCATAATACAATAAAGACAGTTAAAAACACATAGATATTGCCCCAATTGCCGAACTGTTTTGTAAATCCACCCCATTGAAACAAGGATACAAACAGTAAAATATATATGTACCCAATAATGCTGCCATATTGAAATGTTAAGGTTTTTTCCAAATTAAACATAATATAAATCTCCTGATGCACTTATATTATAAGTGTATCATTCAAAATTTCAAAACTGTTTTACCGTATAAAAGTTGATGCTAAGAGAAAACTAATTAAGTAAAAAAATAAATTAAAATTTTTAAATAGGAAAATTTGTTAGTACAATTTTTTATAAATTTGTTATGCTTAATTTGGCTGATGAAAAAATGGGAGGCTTTATGGCTAAATTTAACATTAATAGTAATAATATCAAGTTAACAATATTTGATGACGGTAAAGATGCTTTGGAATCTGATGATTGTTATTTTGAGATTATTCTTAATAAAAATTTTATTGAGATTTTTTTAATGAATTTGTTGTTGGCTAAAGATTCTAATTTTAACGGAAATATCAATTTAACCAATAGGGAAAAACAAATTTTAAAATATTTGTCTTACGGTCAAAATAATTCTCAAATTGCTCAGAATCTTCATGTGAGTGTTCATACAGCAAAGGTTCATCTTCATAATATTTTTAATAAATTATCTGTCCAAGACCGTACTGAAGCTGTTGTTAAGGCTATTAAATACAGACTTATTAAAATCTAATTATGTAATAATTACGCTAAAGTTAATTTTCCATATATTTAATTAGTTTGTAACAAAATGTAAATATACACGCAATTTTGATTAAAAAAAATACTTTATATTATTGTAAGGTTACAGATTAGATTTTGGTATGGGTATGGATTTTCAAGGTATAGATTCTTCATATAAATCAGGCGGATTAAATTTTAGCGGTATTATGAATCCTTTTGCTAACAATGTTAGTCATAGAAGTTTTGTTCAAAATAAAAATTCCGAATCTAAAGAAGAGGTAACTGTTTTAAATGAAAAATTAAATTCTGTTATGGATGATCAGGGTATTTTTTCAAAAGGTTGGAATGAATTTAAAGAAATAGTTAATGTTGGTACTAATGAAGAAAAGTGCCATTATTATATTGAACAGTATGAAAAAGGTGAAATAACTTTTGATGAAGCTATGGCGAAGATAGAAGAATTTGATGCTAAGCAAGATAGCAGTTTAAATTTGTTTTCTAATATTGCATCAAGCTTTGCGGCTATTGCAGCAGGTACTGTCGCAGTTGCAGCTCTTATAGCTTCTGGTGGTACAGCTGCTCCGTTATTAGTTGCTGCTGCAGCAGGTGCAGGAGCGGGAGCAGCTGCTAAGGCAACGGTTAAGTTTGCAGATAGAGCTACTAATGAAGTTAAAAATGATGCTTTAGATGCAAAACAAATTACTAAAGATGCATTGTCGGGTGCGGTTACAGGGGCAATAGCAGCTGCAACTATGGGTAATGGTACTGCCGGTGCTACTTTAAAAGAGTCCGTTGCTCTTTCCGCAGGAAAAGCAGCCAGAACGGGTGTTATTACCGGCACTGTTTCAGGTTCATCTAATTATGTTATTGACTGTGCTTTTGATGATGACAAGGATTTTAATGCTAAAGAATTTGCTGAAATTACTGCTCAAAGTGCTGCTATTGGCGGTGTAGTCGGTGGTATTATGGGCTCTGTTAACGGAACTCTAAGATATAATAATTTTATTGAACATGGCGGTATGGTTAAAGCCTGCGCTGATTCAGTTCAAAATGCTTCTACAAAAGATATTGTCGCTAACTCCGTTTGCTCGGCTGAATATAAAGTTGTTAACGACAGAATCCGCTCTATTGCAGCTTAATTGATTTCATATAATATATTAAAAGCAAGGTATTATTCCTTGCTTTTTTGGTTTATTATATCTGTATGATTAATTTTGATGCTTTAGTTTTAAAATTATTTGAAGTAGAAAACAGGGATTTTTTTCTTGGAGCGAAAATTCAAAAAATTCAGCAGCCGAGCAGAAATGAATTAATTTTTTATTTGCGTCAAAATTCTGTTTCTAAGAAGTTTTATATTAATTTTAATCCTGAAATTTATCATTTATGCTTTATTTCGGATAAAAATCAAAACAGACGTAATTTAACTGTTCCAAAAACTGCGCCTATGTTTTGTATGCTTCTTAGAAAATATATTCAAAATACCAAAATTATTGCTATTAAAGTGCCTAAATATGAGCGTATTTTTGAACTATATTTTGAATACTATGATGAACTCAATGAAAAAACTATACTATGCTTAGCTGTTGAATTGATGGGCAAATACAGTAATGTAATTTTATACAATTATGATACTAACGTTATTATAGGATGTGCTCATAATGTAAGTTCGCAAAAAAGCAGGGAACGTGAACTATATGGTTCTTTGCCCTATGTTTATCCGATTAAACAAAAAAAGAAAAACCTGCTGAAAGCCGACATAGATTCTTTTTTAAATAATATTGATAAGATTGATTCTTCTTATTACTACCTAACCCGTGCAATTGTGGAAGATTTTTCTTCTCATTTTAAAAATAACGAGCTTTATTATAATCTTGTTAATTTTTTATCTGAGAAAAATTACAGATATTTTATAAAAAAGGATTATTCCAAATATTCTTTATATGATTTTGGTGATAATTTTGAAGTTAATAGTGTTAATGAAATGATTGATGAATATTTTTCTTTCCATCAACAAAGAATTTTATTAAACAATATTAAAACTAAAATTGATAAATTAATTAATACTCAATTAGTCAAGTTGAATAATCTGAAAAAAAAGCAGCAAATGCAAATAGCTAAAATTGATAAGGCTTTAGAATATAAAACAAAGGCTGATATTTTAATGGCTAATTTATATTATCTTAGTTCAGGACAAAAAAATGTTACATTGACTGATTTTGAGGGTAAGGAAATTGTTATTGAGCTTGATGAAAATATTTCACCAAAAGATAATGCGAATAAATATTATGCTTTATATAAAAAAACAAAAACAGCTTATGAACATTCACTTTCTATGATTAATGAAACTAATTCGCAAATTTTGTATTTTGAAGAACAAAAATATTTTACATCGGTTAGTGATGATATTAATGACTTGAATGAAATTTTTTCGGAGCTTAAAGGCAATACGTATCAAAAAACAGAAAATAATACTCCAAAAATTGATTTTATTGAATATAATGGTATGAAAATATATATTGGAAAGAATAAAAAGCAAAATGATTTTATTTTATCTAAAATAGCCTCGGGTGAAGATATATGGTTTCATCCTTTAAATGCCCCGGGAGCTCATATATTGGTTAAAAAAAATAATTCAAAAGACATTATAAGTGATGATATTATTTTAAAGGCAGCAAACCTTACTAAAGAGTATTCATCACAAAAAAATAATTCCAAAACCTCAATAATATATACTCAAAGGAAATATGTCAAAAAAGCCAACAATAAACAGGCATTTGTTACATATAAAAATGAAACGGAAATTGTTATTTAGCTGATTTTTGGAAATCTGCAAATATTTCTTTGGATTTTTGGCTCTGTTTAAAATATTCTGAGTCAGGCATCGTGATTTTATTTTGAATATTAGATTCTGAGAGTGCTTGCTCTTCCTTTATACGTTTTTTTGTTGATTTTTCATTTATCCAAGGCAGGAAAAACCCTAAGAATAAAGGAACAAGCACGATTACAGATAATGCCGTAAATCTTGCATTCAAAGTTTTTGCTTTTGTAATCCATGGATTATTTTTATCTTTAAACATTTCAATTAATTTATTAACTTCGTCGGAATCTTTTGCTTTTTCTAATACACTTGTAATAATTGAATTATCAGCACTTGCAATATCGTGACCTTCATTTTTCAATAAACCTTGTACGATATTTTTAGATTCTTCCGTTAAGCTAAATACTTTGCCTAAGTTTCCTCCTTGTCCGTCAATAAAATTACAAAATCCTTTAATTCCTTCTTTATATTTATCAATATTGCTGTATTTTGATACTATTTGCTGTGTATTTAAAATTCTTACCCCTTTTATTGGTCTTAAGTAATCAAAAAGCCGTTTAAATACATTTCTATTATAGAAATTTTTGTCTTTAGACGCTAGGACAAGTCCTGATTTTGCTTCGTTTAATTTAGAAAAACCTTTCCTTAATTCTTTTTCTGCAAAACACATTGTCGCACATGTTGTAAGATCTCGTCTTAAAATTTCTTCTCTGTCGTACTTATCTTTTGCTTGTAATGTACGGGGCAATAAAATACCAAGTCCCATAACTCCAAGTAATAGCGGAAATGACATATTGCATCCTTCAAATTCGATGCCTTTTGCTATTTTCCCTATTGTTCCGTTTCCGGCTAAGCTTTCCGCAATGCTTGCCGCTGACCCGAATGATGGTGTTGATTTATCTTTTTGAGTATTCATTTCCGAGCTTTTGTCATTAAAAGTTTCTTCTTTCATTAATCCTTTTAATCCGGCATTATCTTTACCTTCGGCTTTATTATATAGTTTAGGGATAACTTGTAGGAATAATAATATCATTCCATACATAAATATATTTGCCGCACATCTTCCTATTGTTTTATTGTTTGATATTTTCTTGATGAAATCTTTTATTCTATCGGGGCTTTGCTTTGAAGCTTTTTCTACAACATCATCTGCGTATGACATCATGAAATTTACCGTGTTTTTAAAAGGTGCTTGCGCTGTATCTGATATTATTGCCTGCGTAAAATCAGTGTGAACAGCATCATTTGCGCTATTTTTTGCTAATTCTATAAAGTCATCCGTTAAACCGGAAATTGCTGATTTTGCATTATTATTTTTTATTCCGTCGGCAAGTCTTTGGGCGAAATCAGTTGCAGTCTCTAATGTTTGCTTGCTTACTTCACTTTCACCTTTTGAATTTTTAATTATTTGTGAAAATACATTTTTGAAGAATTCCTGCTTTGTTATTGCTTCTCCCGCTTCATTTAACGGGTTTGCTGCATGTATATTCCCAAATGATTTTATTAATTTTAGTGGAATTTCCGTTGCTTTCCCAAATATTTTCTTGCCTAAAGCAAGTAAAACTCCCGGGATTATAAACATACTGGGACCGGTTGTAAATTCTCTAACCATTTCTTTGGCTGCAAATCTTATATTTTTTTTGCCTTTATTTTCTTTTGAATTCCTTACCAAACCCATTAGCGGACGAGGTAAATTTGTCCCGAGCATGTCTTGCAGCGTAAATGATACAAACAATCCTCCGTTTTCTATCGCATTTGCTACGCCCAGACAAAATGAATCTATCCCACCTTTAAACGGGGGTGTCTGATTTTTTATATTGATGTTTCTTTCAGTACTAACTTTAGTTAACTTCTTAGGAACATTTTGACTTATTTTATTGATTTGCATATATTTTCCGGAATTTAACTTACCTAATTTCACTTTTCGATTAACATCCGTGAACTTTTAAATTTGCTATTTCTCTTGGATATTATTAAATTTATTTACAAAACTTTAATAAGTGTACTTAGTATACTTAATATATAATCTCTATTCAAGTCTTAACCCTTATTATTATTAAGTTTGCTTTACATTTTATCTGTTAATTGGAATAAATTTTTTTGTGAAGTAATAATATTATTGATGTCTCTTTTACTAATTTTTCTTCCTTAATTGTATTAAGGAAGTTTTTTTATTTTTGCTTGACTTATAGTTACTCTAAGGTCTTAAAATTAAAAGGGGGAGACAGGTTATGTATACTATAAAAGAAGTTTCGGAAAAAATGGAAGTATCGGAGCATACTTTAAGATTTTGGGCTAAATACGGTTTATTCCCGTTTGTTAAGCGTGATAAAAATAATAACAGAATATTTGAAGACTCTGATTTGGAATGGATTAAGATAGTAAAGTGTCTTAGAAGTGTCGGGCTTGATAATAAATCTGTTAAAACGTATATTGAACTTTGTATTCAAGGTGATTCAACCATCAAAGAACGATATAATATTATAAAAAATACTCGCAAAAAAGCTCAAAATCATTTGTTTGAACTTAAAAAGCAATTAGAACTTTTAAAATTTAAAGAAAATTATTATAATGAACTTATTAAATCAAATAAAGAAGATACGTGGAATCCTATGAATAAAAGAAATAAAAGGAGTGAAAAATGAAAGTTTTATTGTTAAACGGTTCTCCGCATGAACAGGGAAATACTTTTATATCATTAAGTGAGATAGCAAAAACTTTAAAAGAAGAGGGGATTGATTCGGAAATATTTTATATAGGTAAAGGATCAATAGGCTCTTGTATGGGCTGCGGAGCTTGTTCTAAAATCGGTAAATGTGTTTTGGATAATGATAAAGTAAATGAATTTGTTGATAAAATGGTTGAAGCGGATGCTTTAATAGTAGGTTCTCCGGTTCATTATGCCGGTGCAACGGGTGCTATAACTGCTTTTTTAGGCAGGGCGTTCTTCTCTGGCTGGCGCTCGGGGAAAAATCCTTTCAGGCTTAAACCTGCTGCCGCTGTGGCAGTTGCAAGACGTGCAGGTACCAGCTCCACTTTAGATCAGCTTAATAAATATTTTGGAATATCTCAAATGCCTATTATATCAGGCAGGTATTGGAATAATGTCCATGGACTGCTAACAGGTGAAGTTAATCAGGATTTGGAAGGTTTGCAAAATCTCAGATATCTTGCAAAAAATTTGGCCTATTTTTTGAATTGCAAACAAGCCGGAATGAATGCAGGCATTGAGGCTCCTAAAGAAGAAGATGTTACTTTTACAAATTTTATAAACTCATAATATAAATTTGAATATTCTTCTTTTCTGGATAAAAAGTTAATGAATTTAATATATTTTATTTTTATACCTGAATTGTAATAATTCGGGTATTTTTATGTTTTCGAAGAGAGTTTGTTTATTAACGGTATTATGTTTTATAATATATAACTCTGTTTGTTTTGCTGTTGATGTCAGTACTTTTGATGATTTGATGAGTACTTATACGGATTCATCAAGTGAGTGTGAAATAAATCTTCAAGATAATATAGATGCAAATTGTAATCTTGGTTGCCCGGGAGCACATAATGTCATTATTCACGGCAACGGATGCGAACTAAACGGCAATGATTGCGGAGGTATAATTCTTGAAAACGGGTGTTCTCTTGATATTGACGGGATATGTGCTAAGAATTTTCATTCTAACCATGGGGCTGTTATTGATAATGATTTTGGTTGTTGTGCTAATAATATAAATGGTACATTTTCGAATAATTTAGCCGATATTGACGGCGGGGTTATATTTAGTAATTCAAATATTTATAATATTAATGGGGAATTTTCCAATAATATGGCATATACAAATGGAGGTGCTATTTATAATAATTACAACGGGCAAATCGATAATATTCAGGGGCTTTTTTCTAATAATAACGCTGTCTCAGGTACAGGCGGGGCTATTTCTAATTTGGGTATAATTGGAGATATCCACGCTGATTTTAATGGGAATAAGGCCGAAAGAACAAATGGCGGAGCTATTATGAATTTTGGCAGCATTGGCTGTGTTAGCGGTAATTTCTCTAATAATTATTCTGGCGGTGCGGATAGTTTTTTATTTTCTCCTCAAAGAATAAAAGATTTATATATTAAAAATCAAACAAATTTAGCATCGGATATTTTAGGCGGTGGCGGAGCTATTATGAATTACGGTGATATCAGTAAATTATCGGGCTCTTTCATAAATAATACTACTGACGGTTATGGCGGGGCTATTCGTAATTCTTTCGGTACAATTAATATGGTTTCTGACGAAGAAGGAATTTTATTTAGCGGTAATACCGATTCAACAGGCTCTAATGCAATATATAATGACAATGGTATTATTAATATGAATACCGGTGATTATGATATTATTATAAATGATAAAATTTCGGGCGAAGCATCCTTCATGTCGCCTGAAATTAATATAAATAAAGATTCAAATGGCTCGGGTAAGATAATTATAAATAATACAGTTTCCGATAATACTATAAATATGTATAACGGAAGCCTTAATTTTAATGAATATAATGATGCTCAAGGTAATATTGATAAAACAGGCATTTTTAATTATTACGGCGGAACGGTTGATTTAAGAAGTAATGATATTAGGAATACAAATTTTGGTAACTTAAATTTGTATGCGGATATGGATTTGGTGCTTGACGGAAGTTTTGAAGATTTGAAAATTGATACAATCAGCGCAGATTCATTTGAAGCTAACGGACATAATATTGATATTTCGGATATTTTACTCAGGTCGACTACGGACGAAAAAAAGTTTTCGGTTTCACCTATCGGAGATAATGTGAATGAAAATGTTAAACAACTGCTTCAAGACGCTATAATATATTCTGCCGGTGATGTTATAAATTCTCCAATTTATAAATATAATACATCTTATGACCCAATGACAGGCTTGATAACATTTGAACGTTTGGAGAATGGTGACATATACAGTCCTTCTGTATATGCGACTCCTGTTGCAGCTCAAATAGGCGGATATTTGCAGCAGCTAAATACTTATGAGGATGTTTTTAGGCGAATGAGCACTTATATGCTTATGAATAGAGCCCAAAGGCTCAATATGAAATTTAATAATAAATATGCAGATGCAGCTAATAATTCACTATTAAAGTATTCTGACAGGGAATATTCAAGTAAATACGGCTGGTTTAGTCCATATTCCATATTTGAAAATGTTCCTTTAAAAAATGGGCCTAAAGTTTCCAATGTTGCCTATGGTACATTCGCAGGTATTGAGTCTGAAATGATTGAACTTAATAATAATTGGGATTTTATCGGCAGTATTTATTCGGGATATAACGGCAGTCATCAAGCTTATAACGGTATTGATATTAATCAAAATGGAGGTACTGTCGGAATTTTGGGTATGGCTTATAAGGGTGATTTTTTTTCGGGAATTACTGCTAATATCGGCGCAAACGGTTGTGAAGCCGATACACAATTCGGAAAAGATAATTTCAGTATGCTTATGGCGGGTATTGCTTCTAAGTCGGGTTATAACTTTGAATTTAAAGACGGGAAATTTATTATCCAGCCTAATTATTTAATGTCTTATACATTTGTTAATGCTTTTTCATATAATAATTCTTCCGGAGTAAAACTAAATATTAAACCCCTTAATGCTATTCAAATAGCCCCCGGAATACAATTTATAGGTAACTTTGAAAACGGTTGGCAGCCATATTTGAATGTTAATATGGTTTTCAATATTATAGATAAAACGGAAATTAAAGCTAATGATATTTCCTTGCCGCAATTAAGCGTAAAACCTTTTATAGTTTATGGATTAGGGGTGCGAAAATTATGGGGAGAAAGATTTTCGGGGTTTATTCAAGCATATATTACCAACGGAGGCCGAAATGGTGTCGGGCTTCAATTCGGCGCAAGGTGGCAGCTTGGCGAGTAATTATTTTATCATTTCTCCTTCCGAGCCTAAAGCATAATTTATTAAATTTTGTTTTAAATTTTCTAAAGTTTTTTTGTCCGGTGAATCAATAAAATATCTCATAATCGGTTCTGTACCGCTTTTTCTTACAAGAACAGACGATTTATTTTGAAGATAAATCTTGTAACCGTCGCCATTAGGGTTATATTCTTTTATCATACGGTTATGAGCTATTGTCTTTTCTTTGTCTATTTTGTATCCTAAGAAATTATCTTTTTCTCCTGCCGCATAAGGTTCAAATGTTGATATTGCATCAAGCTTTTGTTGTTCACTCGGAAATTTAAAGTTTAAGTTTAAGCTTTTATAATCTGCATTTATTAATGCATTGACCTCTGATAATATTTCACTGACTGGTTTTTTCTCGGCAGCTACTAAATCTGCCAATAAGGAAATTGCCAAAAAGCCGTCTTTTTCCGGAATATGACCTCTTATTGTCAATCCTCCGGAGGATTCTCCCGCTAATATTATTTCCTTATTTGTCCCTTCTAAATCCATCATTTTTCTGCCCAAATACTTAAATCCGACAGGAGTAGATTTTACGTCAATATCACATCCGTTTTTGTTGAAATAATCGGCTAAAGCATTTAATTTATCTGAGGTAGAATGATTTTTGACAATTGTGCCTTCACTCATTCCTTTATTTTTTATTAAATGATAAGCTATTAATGTCAGAAAATCATTAGGATTAATATAATTTCCGTTTTCATCAACAGCACCGAATCTGTCAGAATCTCCATCGGTAGCTAATCCAAGCCTTAACGGATTTTCGGATTGTTTTACTGCTTCACCAAGTTCAACTAAATTTTCCGCTGTCGGGTTTGGTCCATCCGTTTTGGTGCTTAATATGCCTTTTAGTTCTATACCATGATCCGACATTAATTTAGGATAGTAATATTTACCGGTTCCGCATAAATCTTCATAAAATATATCTATTCCGCTTTTTCTTATATTCTCAAAATCTATAAAGTTTTTTTCATCAAGATAATTTTTGTAGATAATATACGGGTCAAAATAGATTTTTCTTCTTTCTTTAAATCCGACAAAAGGTCTTTTTCCTTCTTGTGCTATATTGATAAAATTTTGGGCGATTTCATCAGTTTGTGTATTATCTGCTACCATTCCTTTATCGGTGAGAAAATTATAACCGCCGTCTTTCCAAGGGTTGTGGCTGGCTGTTAATAATACGCTCAAAGGAATTTGATAATGTTTTGCAGCTACTGCCAGTACAGGGCTCGCAACAGGGCTCATTATATTATCTTTGCTTCCCTCTATCTTGGGATACATTACATTTATGCCATTTGCGCGCATTAATGTTGCAATTCTCGGACCATAATATATTGTTGCTTCTCTTGTATCTCCACCTATAATTGTTTTCGGCTTTTTTGTATTCTTATGGTCATACATATATTTACTTGCGGCTTGAGTCATTGTATATACAAATCTGTTGTTAAAGTCTTTTCCGTATTCTCCCCTGTATCCTGATGTTGAAGTTCTGTATTTTTGTGCATATTGCTCAGCTTCTTGGGGAAATAATATTTTTAAATCACCGCTGAAACTTACTGTATCATATCCTAATTGTTGAGGTATATATTTATATGTTATATTATGTTTTCTTTGGGTTACGGTTGATATTTTATTTGATAATCCTAAAATTGAATTTATTTTCATTGTCTCTTCTTCTCCTGCAAGATTAAAACATGCAGATTTAAAAATTTGCTATTTCCTTGTTTGTTTTTTAAATACTTTAGTTTTTTTTATGTCATCAAATATATATTTTTTCCATTTCTCATTTTGCCATTGACCTTGTGTCAGCATAACGGAAGCATTATTGTATAAGAAAAATTTTAATTCCAATTCTTTAGCACGTTTTAGGGCATATTCATATTTTTCAATCAAATTTTTTGGTATTTTTTCTCTATTATCATTTAAATAATATATATCTATATCAAATATTACATTTTCTATTTTTGATTCTTTAACTTTTTCTAAAAATAAATTAATTTCTTCTTCAGTATCGTTTATATCGGGTAATACTATATATTTCACATATAATTGTTCATCATTATCACAATGTTGTCTGTACTTTTTTAAATTTTTCCATACTTTATCATAGCTGTCTGTTTGCTTTATTCTTTTATGAGTTTCTTTTTTCCCTGCATCAATCGATATAAATAACATGCCGCTATTATTTTTTAAATGTTTTTCTACGGTTTTTTCATATTTAATTCCTGATGAATTAAAAATAGCCGAATATTCCAATTTATCAAAAAACTTAGATATTTTTCCAAACTCTTTTAGACAGGATATTTCACCGCCTGCATAATTTACTATCCCGCCATATCCTATATGTCCGTTTTTTTTGAGCATTTTTAGTATAGGATAAACTTTGTATGATTTCCTTTTATTATAATATTGTTTATTTTGATTTGTATAGCAATATATACAATTTGAATTGCATTTTGTCCAATGATGCAATACTATATGTGATAATTTTAGTTCGTTTATATCTTTTATTTCAGGATGCAATAATTCCATACAGCCTTCACATTGCTTATATACTGTGCTGCCTGAATTTGCGTCTATTATTTCATTTCGTTTTAATATATATTCATTAATATCAAATTTAAAATCTTTTGCATTTTTATCATCGTAATATTTAACTACTATATCACCGCCGCCTTTATGGCTTACCCTGCTGCATAAGGCTATCGCATTATATCGGAATTCAATACCATTTGCTAAAAAACTGCAACACTTGCACAACATATTGCTTATACCTTTATCTGTTTATTAAAAAAGTTTTTTATTAATAACTTTATTTATTTTATCCCAATTAAGTTTTTCGTTATCGAGTTCAATATCCTCGGCATAAAAGTAAACGGCATTATTAATCTTGTATTTTTTATTATTTTTTGATTTTTCGCAAGCTTTCCATATATCTGGATATGTCAAATTATTCGCACTTGCAGCGCATTTTATATTGTCATATTTTTCAAAAGTTTTATTGTCATTAATTTTATAAACGCTTCTAAGTGAATATTTATCAATTTCTATTCCGGCATCAAAAATTAACGGGCGCCAAAATTCATTTGCCCATTTCCCTTGTAGCAATAATACCGATGAATTGGAATATATTTGGCATATTAATCCTAATTTTTCAGCTGTATTATATGCATAATAAAATAAATCTATTATATATTTGGGGATATTATCTCTATTCTCTATAAAATAATAATGATCGATTTCCATCAGTACATATTTTACTCCAGTGGATTTACTCTTTTGTAAAAATTCAGTGATAGCTTGTTCGTTATCATTAATATCTTTTAATATAATGTATTTTGTATATATAAGACTTGGTTTTTTTGATGATTTAGCATATTTCCCAATATTTTTCCATACTTTTTCGAATGTATCTACTTGTTTTATTTTTTTGTGAAGTTCTTTAGAGCCTGAATCAACGGATACAATCAGCATGCCATTACCATTTTTTAAATACTCATTTATTTTTCTTTCATATTTAACGCAAGAGGAATTAAAGATTGGAAAGATATCATATTTTTTTAATATTTTTAAAACATCTTCAAATTCATTAAGACAAGATATTTCACCACCTGCAAAACTGCATATACCACCATATTCAAGTAATTCATTTTTATCCAAATCTTTTAAAATAGGAACAACTTTATAGCTTCTTCTTTTATTATAATAATCTTTATTACTATTTGTATAACAGTAAATACAATGAGAATTACACTTTGTCCAGTGATGAAGTATCATTTGAAAGATTTTTAAACTTCTTTCATCAGACCATTCTTGTTCTCTTAATTCTACACATCCTTCACACTTATGATAAATTTTCCCTGTTTTATTTTGGTTTATTATTTCATGTCTTTTAGCTAAATAATTTTCAATATTAAATTTAAAATTTCCTCCGTTTTTTTCATCATATGTTTGAACTACAATATCGCCTCCGCCGACATGATCAACCCGTTGGCACAATGCTACGCCATAATATCTGAATTCTATTCCACCGGTTAATAAATTACAACATTTATATTTCATTTTTTTCTATACCTATAAATTTATCAAGAGAGTTGTATTGTTTAAATTTTTCTCCAATCATAAAATATGTCGGAAGTTCAATTTTATATTCTTTAGCAAGTGCGATAACAATAAAAAATAAAAAGTCAATTTCCGAAATTTGACCTATATTTATGTCATGTAGTATTGATGAATATACATTGGCTTCATCTCTTTCTTTATATTTTTCAAAATTAGAGTAATATTCTTGTAAAAATCCTTCTCTAACATTAATATTCATTGCTTTAGCCAAAATTAAGAGTTCATTGCAAAGCTTTTCAAATGTTACTCGTTTTTCATCTGTTATTTGATGAGCGTTAATATTATAATAAATACAGCAAGCTTCAAATGGAGAGCGTGTAATAAGTCGTTCAAAAGCAAGTTCGGTAAACTGTTTATCTGTTATCAGATGAGTATCCATTCCTGTTTGAGTAAAATCTTCATTTATTTTTTCTAAAATTTTTAAATTCGTATTTAAACTTCGAGGTGCAAATTGAAATTCAACATATTCTCTTTGCTGAAGATATTCAACATCATCCCTGTTATACCATCGGCATTTTCCTACAAATGTGCTGTCAAGAACAGATATACTATTTAATTTCTTTTCAAGCGCATATCCTATTCCAAAACCGTTAGATATTGATGTAACAATCGTTTTTGGATGTGAAATTCTTTTTATAAACGGTATAGTTGATAATATATCAGGTGTTCTTATACATAGAATAATAACATCCGCTTTGTCTTTATATTGCGATTCTGTTTTAATATTTATTTTATATCTTTTATCACCTTTAACGGTGGAAATAAGCCTGATGCCGTTTTTTTCTTTAGCATTTTTAATAACAGATTCATATTTTGAAATTAGTGTTATATTTTTACCGGCTGATTTCAAAAAACAAGCAAATGTTGCACCTGTTGAGCCTGCGCCTATTATTACATATTTTAGTTTTTTCTTAAAAAAATCTTTTAACATAGAATAATTATAAAAGTAAAATTGATTTATAACAAGATTTTTTGTATAATCTAATTGTATTGGAAAGAGATAAAAATTTGAAATATAAATGTTGTTCGAATATTAGAAACGGGCTAAATTTTACACGAACGGGATTAAGATTTTGTAATAAGCTTTCTGCCAGCGGACAAGATAATATTGTTCCTTACTGTAATGATTTTTATAGTAAATTTAAAGAAATAAAACATTCTATAATAGAAAATTGCAGAAAGGGAATGGTTCCCGATTACTGTAAAAATTGTATTTATCTTGAAGAAAAAGACTGGGATGAATTTGATGAAGTAAAAATTAATTTTATTGAGGTCTTTCATTGGAATCAGTGTAATTGCGCATGTGTTTATTGCGGAAACAGAGGTGAGACTCATCTTAAAATAACAACAAAAAAATGTAAAAGTGAATTTGTAGACTTATATAAAATACTAAAACTTTTTATAAAACAAAATTATTTTGCGGATAAAGTAAAGGTATCTTTTGTCGGCGGAGAGCCTACTTTATTAAAAGAATTTAATGATATCTTAAAGCTGTTTATGAAACATAATTATAATATGCACATACTGACAAACGGAATTTTATATGAAAAATTATTCGCGAAAGCATTAACCAAAGGAAATAATATGACTATTTCTCTTGATTGCGGAAGTTCGGAAACTTTTAAAAAATTAAAAAATGTTGATAAATTTAATGATGTTGTAAAAAATATAAAAAGGTATATTAAAGATTCAGGTGAATATTCAAGAAATTTATTAATAAAATATATTTTAATTGAAGGTATAAATGACAATAAAGAAGAAATAATAAAATGGCTTGATTTATGTAAAGAGCTTGGTGTTAGTATATTACATCCGACAATAGAATTCTGTCATTCGGCAGTGGATTTATCTAAAACAGGTCCATCCGATCATATAATTGAATTATATGAATTTATGAAAGAAAAAATTAAAGAATACGGGTTCATATTAAATACTTATGATTTTGTTGAAGTAATAATTAAAAACAGAAGATACAGGTAAAATTATTAAATATGTCAGAATATAGCATTTGCCATTTCCCATATACATCAATACAAATAAATGAGCAAGGTAATGTTTATCCTTGCTGCCATCCGTGGTGCAGTTCATATTCTTTTGGGAATATTTTAGTTCAAGATTTTTCTGAAATTTGGAATGGGAAAAGAGCGCAGGAATTTAGAAAGCAATTTCAAGAAGATAATTATAAATATTGCAAATTAGATACTTGCATTAATGCTCCGGACAGGCAATTTAAGACGACTTTAACAGCTGAAAAATATCCTGAAGTAATTGCCTTAAGCTATGATAGTATATGCAATGTAGAGTGTATATTTTGTCGTAATTGCTCCAAAAAACAAGATTTATCAATGTTTGATAACACTATTGATAATTGGATGGGGGAAGTCTTTAAAAATGCGCAAAGAGTCTCACTTTCAGGTATAGGTGAGGCTTTGGCAAGTGAGCATACAAGAAAATTAATGACAAAAATTGCTAAACTGTATCCGTATATTAAATTCGATATTCTTACCAACGGAATACTTATGGATGAAAAAAATATAACTGAGCTTGGGATAATAAATAATTTAGGTGTTATACGATTTTCTTTTCATTCCGTAAAAAAATCTACTTATAATAAACTTGTTAAAAAAGGTAATTTTGATAAGGTTATAAAAAATATTAAATATATTGCCGATTTAAAGAAGCAAGGAAAAGTTGATGAACTTGAATTCAGATTTGTTATGAATTCCATAAATTATAAAGAAATGATAAAGTTCGCTCAAATGGCAAAAAAATATAATGCTAAAGTTACGTTTCTAAACCTGATTGAAAATGAGGATACAAAACAAACTTTTGAAAAAATTAATATTTTAAATCCTAATCATAAAGACTATAATAAATGTATTAAGATTCTAAAAAATCCTATTTTTAAAGAGAATTTTGTATCTATAAATACGGAAATTTTAAATATTGAACCCAATACGTTTATTTCTAAAATAAAATCTTTTTTTAAAAAATAATCTAAAGATTTAAATTATCTTTGAGCCAGTTTGTTATATGTGAATTTATATTTGATGAAAAATAAACATTTTTATCTTTTAAACTGTCGAAATATTGCAAAACTTCTTTTAATTGGTTAGAAACGGGTTTGTCAAAATTTTCATTCATCCAAAAGAATTCTACATTTATTTCAATAGATTTACATCCTATTCTAAAAGCACGTTTTATAAATTCACGAGCTTCTTTCAGGTTATCATTAACGTTAGGAATAATAATATATTTAATAGTGACTTGTGCATTAGGGTTTTTCTTTTCCGCTTTAATATAATTTTTTAAATTTTTCCAAACATTATCAAACCCTTTAACACGTTTAATTTTTTCATAAGTTTTTTTTGTACCTGCATCAACGGAAACTTTTAGTTTCGCTTTTTCTGTTTTAAGAGCCCGTTCGATATCTTTGGAATATGATATACCCGCACTTAAAAATTCAATGGAACCATGAATGGATGAAACAAAATCAATTAACCATTTTAATTCTCCGTCGGGATATTCTGCGCATTCGCCTCCGCCTATAATAAAATGACAGCCGTATTTGAACATATTTTTGTCCCTGAGGGCACTTAAAACAGGCTTTATATCCCATACTTTACGGGTATTCAGTTCTTTTTTTATTTCACTGTTTCCGCCGCCTGAAATAATACAATATATGCAATCACAACTGCATTTGGTTCTGTTAGACACTGATACATCTATAAACCCCGGTGTTTCATCCCAATTACGTTCTTCTAAAGTCGGGCATGTCGCACACACTTTTGGATAATCTCCCCGTTTGCAGCGTTCTATATATTCTTGTCTGTCTTTTATATATTTATCAATATCTATCAATTCACCGTTGTAATTTTCCATAAAGGTCAATTTTTTATCAAAAGATTGACAACAATATGTTAAATCTGTTGAATTAATTACTAAGTGATATAATGCCCACTCACAACATTTAAATTGCATTGTTAATTCCTTTTGTATAAGAAAATTTTACCATAATTATGAAATAATTTATTAATTTTTACCATTTTAGGGTAAACTCTGCAGGTTTATAAGTTTTAATATAATTAAAAATATTATCCGTATTCTCGGCAATATAGTATAAATCCCGTGTTTCTTGTTTCGCGAATTTATTTTCATACACTGTGTCAAACATTTTGAACAGATTAGAGTAATAATTATCAAAATTCAGGAAAATAATCGGTTTATCGTGATATCCGAGTTGTTTAGCCACAATTATTTCAAAAATTTCTTCAAATGTGCCGAATCCGCCAGGGGCCGCCACAAAAATATCGGCATATTTTTCCATTGTAGCTTTTCGTTCTCTCATATCTTTTGTTACTATAACTTTAGCTAAAGAAGGATGTTTTAATCCGAAAGATTCAATTTTTTCAGGAATGACTCCGATTACTTCCGAACCGTTTTCAAGTGCGCTATTGGCAATAATTCCCATCATACCCACTGTTGTTCCGCCATATACCATATTATAACCGTTTTGTCCGATTTTACATCCTAATTCACGTGAAAGTATATAATATTTCTCCGGTAAATGGTTGCTTGATGAGCAATAGACACATATTGTTTTTTTATTTTTATTCATAAATATTTTCCCTGATAGGATTATTATACAATAGCTAAAAATTAAAAACAGTTATATAATAATATTTATGACTGAAACTAAAGATAAACTGGAACAAGCACATTTAGATTTTATTTCAACCGTAAGCCATGAGCTTAGGACGCCTCTTACAAGTATACGAGGATTTGCCGATACGCTTTTAACTTCTTATGACAGGCTTACACAGGAACAAAGAGAAAAATTTCTGCTGATTATTAAAGAGCAGTCAAATAGGCTTATAAATCTTGTGGAAAATCTTTTAACAGTATCTAAGATGCAATCCGATAAAGAATTAATGGTTTACAAAACTGTTGATATCGCTCCTATTGTTGATTATGCTGTTCAAATGATTAAAAATCAGTATAAAACTCATAAATATGTTTGTAATTATGATAAAAATCTTCCGAAAATTTTGGTTGATACTGATAAGTTGCAGCAAATCCTGCTTAATTTAATTGATAATGCTTCTAAATATTCAAGCGAAAATTCAACCGTAACTGTCAGTTTGGGGCAGAATTATAATGATAATACTTTAAATATTTCAGTAAAAGATGAGGGAATCGGAATTAAACAAGAAGATTTAAATAAAATTTTTAATAAATTTTCTCGCATAGATTCACCTCTTACAAGAAAAATTCAAGGCAACGGTTTAGGACTTTATATTACAAAAACGCTTGTTGAAAAAATGAACGGTAAAATAGATGTTAAAAGTTTGGATAAAGGCAGCGAATTTATTGTGACTTTTAAAATTGCTTCAATTGAGGATAACGGTAAAAATAAAATTAAAGAGTAAAAGATGTTGGTAAAAGTTGTTTTAATAATTGATAAAAGAATAGAACAGGCAACAAGATATAAAAAAATACTGGAAAATAGTGACATAACAGTTTTTGTTGCAAAAGATTTTGCCTGTGCTTTAAATATTATAAATTCATTTGAGCCTGATTTGATACTTATTTCCGATAGTCTTGATTTAGACATCAAAAAAATAATAGAGCAAATAAGAGTATTAACCTACAATACCCGTCCTGCTGTTGTTGCTGTATCTAAATCAAATCATATACAAGACAAGATAGATATTTTAGATTCGGGTGCTGATGACTTTTTATCCGAGCCTATACACAGTGACGAATTTAAAGCGAGAATCACAGCCCATTTAAGGCGGAATTTCGAAAACAGTTTTTCAGAAAAAACAATGCTTTTTAATTCAAATATCTCTCAAAAAATGATAAAACGCACGATTAATAGTGAAAAACAGTGGGAGATTATGTATATAGATATAGATAATCTTGAATTTTATAAGGAAATATACGGAGAGCTTGCTGCCGATAAACTATTGCAAACTTATTCGGCAATAATAAAATCAAGTTTAGATGCAAATGATTATATCGGACAATTGGGGACGGATGATTTTATAGTTATAACAAACAGTGAAAAACTGGAACGTATAGCCAATTATCTTGTTTATGCATTTGATACGGTTGTTTCAAAATTTTATTCGGAAAATGATATAAAACGCGGATTTATATTTATGCATGGTGATGATGAAGCTGAAGATAAAGTAAATCTTGTTTCTGCGAGTATTGGGGTAATCTCGAACAAATATAAAAAATATTCCGATGTAAAACAGGTAATAAGTTCGTTAATTTCAACGCATAAATTGGCAAAATATAAAACAGGTTCAAATTATGTGGTGGAACGCCCTGAAATTTCGGCTGATAATGCAATTGAGTATAAAAAAATAAATACAAACATATTAATTGCGGAGCCTGATGATGCACTTTCCTTATTGCTTGAAGCAACGGCAAAACTTCAAGGATATAGTGTTCGGGTCGTTAATGAATATGATGAAATATATACAGCAATACAAGAGTTTAATCCGTCTGTGATAATACTTGATGCAGGTAATTCCGAAACACTAAAGGGGTTGGAAGTTTGCAGAAAATTAAAATTTGAAACTCCAAATTTTAACTCTGAAATTATTTTTACAACAACGATAAGAGATAAAGAGCTTGTATTAAATGCGGGCGCCGATTTATATCTGCCAAAGCCTTATGAATTATCGGTGATTTTCCGCTGGATTAAAAAATTTAATGACAGTTATAACGAATAAGGAGATAAAATATGAAAATTAAGATTGAAAAAAAATCTATACTGGATATAGAATCTGATGTAATTATTGTCAATCTTTTTGAAGGAGTTAAAATTCCGGGCGGAGTTACAGGGATTGTTGATAAGGCTTATAAAGGAATAATATCAAATTATGTAATAAAACAAGAAAAATTTGACGGCAAATATGGAAATATATATACGCTTCCTTTGCCAAAAGAAGGTAAAAAGCTTATCATAGCGGGATTGGGTAAGCAAAAAGAATTTACTCCCGAAAAAATAAGAGATTTAACTGCCAAAATCGTCAGAAGCATTAAGGGGACTAAAGTAGTATCTATATTGCATGGGGCAGGTATAGCAGGATTATGTCCCAAAACTTGTGCTCAAATGATAACGGAAGGTGCTTTATCCGGAATTTATGCCTTTGATAAATATAAATCGGAAAAAACAAAAAACCAGATTAAAGAATTTATAATTGCCGAAATTGATGATAAAAAATATAAATTGGCAAAAGAGGGTATAACAATAGGTACAATAACAGGTGAGGCGGTAAACCAAGCCAGAGATTTGATAAATGAATCTTCTCAATATCTTTATCCTGAAACACTTGCTGATTATGCGGTAAAAAATTCGGGTGTAAAGACTACGGTATATGATAAAACTCAAATAAAGAAGATGGGAATGAATGCATTTTTAGCCGTAGGACAGGGCAGTATCCATGAACCGAAGTTAATACATATGGAATATAAACCCGAAAAAAAAGCAAAAAAGAAAATAGCAATAATAGGAAAAGGAATAACCTTTGACGCAGGCGGATTGGACTTAAAACCTCCGGCTTCAATGCTGACAATGCGTGATGATATGTCTGGTGCTGCTGCTGTAATAACAACAATGAAAGCGATTTCGGAACTAAAACCTGATGCGGAAGTGCATGCAATAGTTGCCGCATGTGAAAATATGCCCTCAGGCAGTGCTTATAAACCAGGGGATGTAATAATTTCTAAAACAGGCAGAACTATTGAAATAGATAACACAGATGCGGAAGGAAGAGTAACTTTAGCTGATGCTTTAGCTTATGCCGAAGAATTAAAGCCTGATATAATAATAGATATAGCAACTTTGACAGGTGCTTGTATGGTGGCTTTAGGTTCTGTCGCAAGCGGAATAATGGGCAATAATGAAGAAAAAATAAAAGATTTTATAGAAGTGGCAAATAAAGCAGGAGAAAGATTCTGGCAATTGCCAATGTTTGAAGAATATGGTGATTCACTGAAAAGTGATATTGCTGATACTAAAAATACGGGCGGAAGAATGGGCGGAGCTTCTGCTGCCGGTATATTTTTATCTAAATTTATAAAAAATACACCTTGGATACATTTAGATATTGCAGGTACCGCATTTTTGGAACAAACTAACTCAGAGGGTGTAAGAAATGCTACGGGAGTGGGTGTAAGAAGTTTAATTAAATATATTACGCAATAAATATGGGGTCAAAAAGAAAAAATGTTATTTCAAACCGTTAAAACGGCTTTGACAAAAGAAAATAATACCGTAACTCTTTTGGAAACTCTTAATAAACCGTATGATAAAACTATACTGATAATTGGTGTATTCCATGGAGAGGAACCTCAGGGGGAATATCTGATAAATGAATTTTTAAAAACAAATTTAAGTAATTTAAAAAATCGTTTATTAATAGTCCCCTGCTTAAACCCTGACGGCAAGAAAAAGAATAAAAGGCAAAATGCAAACGGGGTGGATTTAAACAGAAATTTCCCGACTCAAAATTGGAAAAAAACGGAAAGAAATGACTATTTTGGAGGAGATGCACCTGCAAGCGAAACCGAAACAAAGTTTATGATTGAAATATTAGATAAATATAAAATTGATGCAATACTTTCAATCCATGCACCGTTTAAAATCGTAAACTATGATGGGCCTGCAAAAAATTTGGCTGAAAAAATTTCACAATTGACGGGATATCCCGTTCAAGCTGATATAGGTTATCCTACTCCCGGAAGCTTTGGCAACTATGCCGGTGTGGAACGAAACATCCCGACCGTAACTTTAGAACTCCCTGAAAATGTTGATTATAATAGCTTATGGCATGTTAATAGCCCGATTTTCTATTTTTTGGCAAATAAATTCTAGTCTTAAGAATAGCCCAACAGACTAATAGTGTTTATTTAAAACTTGAATTAAAGTATTAATGCAAATGACCTTTATAATTACTATTTGGATTATTTATTACAGAATAGGAAGATATGTTTATGTATGAAATTATTGAAAATGAATTGAATAATATGAGAACTTATATTGAAAATATTACAATTTCAAATTACAAAAACTGTATATTACCCGAAAAATTGGCAATATTATCTAATTTATACTTTTTTTATGAAAAAACTCCAAATTATATAAAAAAATTAGCAGAAAGTGAAACAGATAATAATATTTATAAAACCGTAATTCAACTGATAGAGGATATAACTTTAAATATAAGTATATTAAAATTGAGTTTATTGTACATAGAAAAACATTATCAAAAAACAAATGAAAAAATTTCTTTTAAAGAATATATTAATAAAAATCGTGAATTATTAGAAATGTATATTGCAGAAAACATTTTAAATAAAAGAAGTCCGGACAGTCAATTTGAAAAATTAAAAATGGCAATGTAAAAAAATAAAATTTACAAATATCAAAATTCGGACTTTTATGATATATTTTTAATACTAAAGAGAACATCACAGAAAAGGAAGAATTGATGATATCAGTAAATGATTTAAAAACAGGTTTAACACTTGAAATAGATGGCGGACTATGGAATGTAGTAGAATTTATGCACGTAAAACCCGGAAAAGGTGCAGCATTTGTAAGAACAAAATTAAAGAATGCAGAAACCGGTAACGTAGTTGAAAAAACTTTTAGAGCAGGTGAAAAAGTTGCGAAAGCTACATTAGATAAAAGAGATATGCAATACCTCTACAAAGAAGGCAACGATTTTGTAATGATGGATTTGGAAACATATGAACAAATTACTGTTGCTGCGGATAAAATTGGTGACGGTGTTAAATATTTAAAAGAAAATATGAATGTTGCAATATTGCTTCATGGTTCAAATATAATCGGTATAGATATACCAAACTTTGTAGAACTGGAAGTAATTGATACCCCTCCTGCAGAAAAAGGGAATACTGCTCAAGGCGGTACAAAACCAGCAACTCTTGAAACCGGTGCGGTTGTTAATGTCCCGTTCTTTGTAACAACAGGTACCATTATCAGAGTTGATACAAGAACCAATGAGTATTTAGACAGAGTTTAGGAATTAATACTATGAAATTTGATCTTGAATACTTGGAAAAATTGGCAAATATAGTATATGAAAATGACCTTTCCGAAATAACATTAGAAGATGAAACCAAAGCAGTATGTTTTAAAAGAGAAAAGCAGATGCCGCAGACTTTTATTCCGTCTGTTATGCCTGCAACAGCTACATCTCAAGTGATAAGTACCCAGCAAAAAACAACGGAAGAAAGAAAAGAAACTTCCGCAGGTCATAAGGGTAAACCTATAAAAGCTCCTATGGTAGGAACATTTTATAGTGCTCCTTCTCCTGACGATGCACCTTTTGTTAAAGTCGGTGACAGCATATCTATCGGTCAAGTAGTTTGTATTATAGAAGCTATGAAACTTATGAATGAAATAGAAGCTGATGTTTCAGGTAAAATTACTGAAATTTGTGTACAAAACGGTGACAGTATTGAGTTCGGTCAAGTACTTATGTATGTTGAATAAGTAAATCTTAAATTATTTATTGATTAATAAATCCATTACTCCCGAGATAATGGCTGAAGTCTTAGAACAATCTAAAAATACTGCTTTAGACCAACATAATGAAATAAGTTTATAAGCAGGGCAATTAGTTATTTTAATGGTATACGTGATAATGTACTCAGCTGTATGATTCAAAAAAGTTAATATTATCTGTCCGTAATAAATTCTTTATAAAAAGTTATCATTCTGCCCCAGTTGCGAAGTGATAACTTTTCATTATCCGAATGCATCAACGCTGCTTCTTCAACAGTTAAAATACAAGGTAAAAATCTGTATGTGTTTTTTGATATTTCAGCATATTCTCTGGCATCGGTCGCTCCAAGTGTTAAATATGGTGCTACCCTAATATCAGGATATAATTTCCGAATATTTTTTACAAGCTGATGGTATTCTTTAGAATTGATATCAGAGGGTTTACAAGGCTCCATTATGCTTAAATAGTCAATTTTAAATTGTTCATTGGGTATAGCTTTTTTAATTGTTTTCACTAAATATTGTTTGATATCCTCCGAAGATTGTGATGGAAGTATTCTTGTATCAATAAGCATTGATGCATCTTTTGTTATTGCATTTGCTGTATTGGATGCTTCTATAACCGTAATAGCATTTGTTGAATGAACTCGTGCATTATCTTCAGGATTCTTAGAAAGATACTTAAATAATATCGGAGCAAATATATATTTATTTGATATCAGCATTTTTATAAATAACGGATAGCTGTCATAAGTTTTTATGTAATATTCATAAATATCATGTGACATTATAGCTTTTGGATGATTCGAATTAAATGTCATAATAAGTTTAGCTAATTTTTGGGTTGCTAAATCGTTATCTGGCATTGATGCATGACTATCCTGACCGAATACCGTAATTTTTGATAACAGTCTGCCTTTCTCGGCAGTGCCTATAAAAGCGTAATATTTGCCGTTTTTATTAACAATTCTGCCTCCCTCATCAAGAGCGGTATTAAAAATGATTTTTTTCTGCTTAAAATATTCTATTATTTTAGGAGTGCCTTCTTCTGCCCCTGTTTCTTCTGACGGAGATAAGGCAATATATAAATCTGATTTCGGTTCATAATTATTTAACAGTGATTCATTTAGTGCTTCCAATATCCCAAATACTGCACCTTTATCATCTATTGTCCCTCTTGAATATATATATTCGGCATCATAATAGCCGGAAAATGGCTGATATTTCCAATCTTTTTCATTCTTTATATTTACTACATCATAATGGGCACTGAGTAAATTTGGCAATTCATTTGAATTTTTGCCATTATATTTTATTATAAGTCCGTATTTATTAACTTGAGTAAATTCGCATTTCTCAAATATTAAAGGATAAGTTTGTTTTATATATTTTATAAACTCATCAAATGCTTTAAAATTTGTTTTGGAATAATCACTGTTACTTATTGTTTTAATTTTTAATCCGCCTGAAAATCTTTCAACGGCTTTTTGCGACGGTATATTTGTATTCTCGGAAAAAGTATAATTTTTTTGAGAGTACCTGTTGTTATCTGTTATTGTTTTTACAACTATTAGTATTGTAAGTAATATTAATAAAGCACAAAAAAGTTTTTTCATGCATAAGATTATATCACAAATTCTCTGGTTGCTTCCATAGTATTAGGGAATAATGCCGAATATATCTCATTAATTTTTGTAGGGGTTAAATCTGCAATGGTCGAAAAACATTCTGCAAAATTTTCTCTTAGTCCTTCTCTTGTGATGTCGCTTTCATCAATCCCATCTTCAAAATTAACACCTTCCATATAATGTTTTAAATATACAACCATTTCTTTTAAATTGGTATCACATATTTTGGCATCTTCGCATTTTAGTTGTTCAGCAATATTTTGTAAATCTTTTAAATATGCATTTTTAAATTTTTCTCCAGTAGAAAAATTATTATCCAACAGATGTCCTACTTCATGTGTAACAGTATCTGCCCCTTGTGTATTTATATCGCCTTCAAGCTCTTTAATTTTTCTTTTATGGTTATTTTTGATTATAACAATTGCATTGTCAGGCTTAGAAACAAATCCAAATGCATCTTCGGCGTATTTGTGTAATTTATATTCAGTTTTATCAAAACCTTCGGGAATTTCTGATTCTGAATTTTTTGAAATAATGACATTTTCTAATTCTGATACGGCATCTTTTGTTTTATCGGAAAAATTACCGAGATAATCTAATGTCTCAGATATACTGTCTGAAAATTTTTTATCAACACCGGAAGCAACATAATAGTTATGAAGCTTCGGTGTTGATGTATAATTAGTTGTTGTTATATTATTTACGGAGGACATTTTTTACCTTTACTTAACTATGCAACCAATGATAATCTGTCACAATCCATATCTCGATCTAAGTCCATGTCTAGATCCAAGTCCATGTCTCTGTCTAAGTCCATATCTCGATCTAAGTCCATGTCACGGTCCAAGTCCATGTCTCTGTCTAAATCCATGTCACGATCTAAGAATAAATTTCTATTAATTCTATTATTATAACCAACAGGTTGAACCGGATTATTAAAACTAACATTATGCATAAAATACCTACCTCCAAATCTTACATATATATAAAAAATTTTTTTTATTATATAAATTCAAAAATTTGATATTTTGTTACAATTTTTAATATAAAAAATTAGATATGTTATGTATAACTATTTAGGATTTTTCTCTTTTAAATAATATTGATGTGGTCAAAAAGATAATATATAGTCCTACTAAAATTTCCAGCCAATATAATGATAAAACATTTTCTTTTAGTATTATGGGCATTAACAGGGCGCCGCCTATCGGCGGGAAAAATACATTTTTCTTTTCTATTAAGATAAACATCATTATGCATGCTGTTATCGCACTTAAAAATAAAGGAAATCCCAAATATATATTTATTATTAGTCTGCATAATATTCCGATAATTGTAACGGCTATCATCGATAGATAAACTTTACTTTTATATTTTCTAAAAGAACTCAAAGGATTTGAAAGTACAACAAAGGCAACAATAAATGGCGGAGGAAGAATGAATATTGCTCTGTAATATACAGGTAAAATCATAATAAGTGCAAATATGATGAATAGTTTCAATAAATGTTTTGTTTTAACTTTTTTGTTAAAATACTTATTTTGAAGATTTATAGGTTTTAATTTATATTGTTTAATTAATAAATATTGACATATTGCTATTAAACTGACAAGTGCGAATGAGGCAGACGGGTATACAAAGCTTGTAACTTTCATATATATTGGGAAAAGACTTGCAGCAATAATCGGTACAAAATTTGATTTTCCAAGAATCAATATTATTTGAGGTAATAAAAAACCAAGTAGAATTTGAAAATAAATCGGAATTTGTATGTATCTGACTATGATTACACCGATTAATGAGGCTAAAGTTGTTAAAATAATCATTTTCAGTCTGTTGGTAGTCAAAATTTGTTTTTTTGTGATAAGGCAAAAAACTACTATTGATAATATTTCAGGGAAAATGATTTCTCTGTGTCCTGTTAGTTTTGCAATAACAAACATCATTGCTGTTACAGCCAATGCTAATAAATATTTTTCATACTCAAATAATCTTAAAACCTTTGTATTCATATATAATTTTTTCCGGTTTATATCATCTAAAACAAAAAAGCAGATGTCAATATGGTGTTTAAGATAGGTATGTTTATTTTATGAGTATCTAAAATCCCTTTTCAAAATTTAAAAGCAATTGCTTTTTATCTATTCCGCCGGCATAGCCGATTAAGCACCCATTTGCACCTATAACTCTATGACAGGGAATGATTATTGCCAACGGATTTTTATTATTGGCATTTCCGACTGCACGATAAGCATTTGGATTTCCTATTGCAATAGCTATATCCTTGTATCTTCTGGTTTGCCCGAATGGAATTTTTATCAGTTCTTCCCAAACTTTTTTTTGAAACGCTGTTCCGTTTATATTTAACGGTAAATTGAATAATCGTCTTTTGCGCAAAAAATATTCTTCTAACTGTTGTATTGTTTTTTCAATTATTATATTCTTTCCTGTTTCAATATTAGGAGTATAACTTACACCATAGAGTGCGGTTTCATCTGCACTGATGTAAAGATTACCTATGGGAGATTTATATTTACAACATTTCATAATTTATAACATACCATATTTTTATTTTGATTGCATTTATATTTATTTATTGGGAGTGGGTATTTGGGATATTTGTTTGAATTGTTAACCTATTATGGATAGAATAGATATTGACATCTCAAATTATGACATTATTTTTGTTGGCGCTCACATTTGGAATTTTTCAATGTCATTACCTATGAAAGCATTTTTAAAAAATAATAATTTTCAAAACAAAACCTTAATTCCGTTTTTTACATACTCTGGTGTAGCGACAAAAAACAGAATCATTGAAGAAATTGAAGAATTAACAAATACAAATGATATAAAAAAAGCCTATGTTTATTTTTGAAAATGGCATTTGTCTGGTAAAACAACAAATTATAAAATGGATAAATAATATATAAAATGAACATTCTTGTATGTTAAACATACATTCCTATATGTCAAAAACCCTGATACAGTGTAAGTTATACCGCTTTTGCTCGTTTTCGCTTCCTTGCTGTAATTTAACAGACAGAACAAGATTAAATTAACCAGAGATGGAGATTTATATATACCATTATTCAAAAATAGACATGATTTTATTATATAATTCAATATTTTCAATTAATGCAATTTCAAATTTATGTATTACACATAAATTTCCAATCTTAAATTATTTTAGGAGTAGTTATATTACAAATGTATGAGTTTATATAACTTATAATAATTCATTTAGCAAATTCATACACTTGATTTTTTGTTGAAGATTTGCCCTGCCGTAAACATTTAGAGTAAATGAAACATTTTTATGCCCTAATATTTCAGACAGAGATTTTATATCAAAATCTGAAATTTCGATTGCCCTAATTGCAAATGTATGTCTAAGTTCGTGGAATTTTACAGGTGTCAATTTATGCTTTTTCACAAATCGTGTAAAAAATTGTCTATAAACTCTTGGTTCTGTTGGGTTTGATTTTCCCGTTAAAAAATAGTGATTAGGATTATTTGTATAGAATTTTCTTATAATATTCATTAATAATGACGGAACAGGAATAGTTCTATGTGAGCTTTTTGTTTTTGGTGCTCCGATATTAATATATGAGGTCTTTTTTATTTTATTATAAATTCTTTGAACTGTTTTGTTGACTGTTATAGTGTTATTACATAATGATATATCAGACATTTGCAAGCCGCATAGTTCTCCTATTCTTAATCCGGTAAACAATGTCAATAATATTCCGACTGATTTTCTTGTTAAATTCAAATAAATTGCTTGTATCAACATTTGTTCTTCGTCTTTTGATAAGGCTATAACTTTTTTAATTGCCAAATCTTTTGGATATTCTATCAAATCCCAATTTAAAGCAGCGATTACTCTTGATTTATATGCAAAATTTAACGTAAGTCTTAAGACTAGAATAATATCTCTAATAGTTTTTACTGTAAGACCGCCTTGATTATCAAGTCGACCGTTGTTAAAAAGATAAAAAATAAATTTTTGTACTGTTGGTTCATTAATATCACAAATTTTTTGTATGCCAAAATAGGGAATTAAATGATTTTCTACAATAAGTAAAAATCCCGCATAAGTTGATGGAGTAACAAGTGATTGCTTTTCCTTTAACCATAAATGTGTGAGTGTTTTAAAAGTAGTGTTTTTTGTTAGTTTTGTCATAATAAATACCTCCTTATATCTATTTATTAAGGTATTTAGAATAATTTTTGCCCTCAAGTTATCATCTTGAAGACAGGGGTAAAAATACATGCGCCCAAACACGCAACGTCCCCAAACTCCGCTTTAAAGGGTATAATGATGAGTGGAAGGAAGAAAAGCTAGGTAATTTATTTGAGATAAAAGCAGGTGGTGATATAGATAATAAAAGTTTATCTAAAGAAAAAACAGAAAAATATCAATATCCTATATATGCCAATGCATTGCAAAACAATGGTTTATATGCATATGCAGATGTTTATAAAGTATCCGGAGCGACAATTACTGTAACTGGACGAGGTGATGTAGGTCATGCAATTGCAAGAAAAGAAAAATACTATCCAATTGTAAGACTTCTTGTATTAACACCAATAATAAAACAGGATGTTGATTTTTTTGCCAATGCTATAAATAACACAAAGATATTTATAGAATCAACGGGAGTACCACAATTAACAGCACCGCAATTGTCCAAAATTAAAGTTTATTATCCAACTTTACCCGAGCAAGAAAAAATCGCTTCGTTTTTGACGTTAATTGATAAAAAAATCGAAAAACAAAAAGAACTCGTAGAACTCCTTAAGAAGTATAAAAGAGGACTGCTTTCTAAAATATTTAGCAATATATCAACATTTATAAAATTGTCTGATATTTCAAC
>CANQLG010000017.1 GCA_947624645.1 Candidatus Gastranaerophilales bacterium | reverse complement strand
CAAAGTGGCAAAATACGTGCAGGAAATCAGAGGAGTCCCAAGAGCTGATTTGCTCAGTCCCCCCACTCATCAGGGGTTGTATTCGATAGAAGAAAGCGTTCAAAAAATGTTTTTATCAATGAATGCAGCATTTAACTTTAAAGTACCTGTCGCAATAAAGGTTGCGGCATCTGTTACAAGTGTTTCCGTATACAATAATTTATTAAGAGACCCTTATAATATAGTAGGCGGATTTTTTATAGACGGCTTAGCGGCGGGCACGGGTGCAGCTCATGAAATATCGTTAAACCATACGGGGCATCCTATAACATCCAAGTTAAGAGATTGTTATCTTGCAGCCGTTCACCAAGGCAGACAAGGAGAAATTCCGTTATTTGCGGGCGGAGGATTAGGGCAAACCGGCAGTTTTGCGGCTGATGCATTTAAATTAATTTGTCTTGGAGCTAACGGGGTATTTACGGGAAGACAATTGCTTGAAATAGCTGGCTGTATAGGCAATGATACAGGCAAATGTAATGCTTGTAATACAGGATTATGTCCTGCAGGATTGGCTACTCAAGATATAAGATTAACCAAAAGGCTGGATATAGATGTAGCTGCTCAAAATATTGTTAATTATTTTATTGCAACCGATATGGAATTAAGGAAATTAATGGGGCCAGTCGGAAATTCAACATTGCCGATAGGCAGATCTGATGCATTGATTACCGTTGATAAGCACGTCGCAAACAGACTTGATATTCAATATGTTTGCTAATAAGGGAAAATATGGAAAAAGAAGAATATAAAATAAAAACATTAAATGAAAATAAAAGAATGTCCACGCAGGAATTGCTTCAATTAATAACTGCAAAGATAAATGAGGGTTATACAAATTTTGATATAGAAGCATGCGGACAACATAATATTGGCGGTTCAAGCTGGGCAAAAGACAGAGACAAAGAACTGGTTTTTAAAATAACAAATCCCGGACAAAGAGCCGGGGCAATGGCATTGGAAAAAACAAAAATTATAATAGAGGGTTCCGCACCGGCTGATGTAGGCTGGTTAAATTCCGGTGCAAAGATAATAGTAAAAGGTGATTGCGGAGATACGGCAGCTCACTGCGCAGCGGGCGGCAAAATTTATGTTGCAGGTAGAGTTGGCACACGTTCGGGTGCTTTAATGAAACATGACCCCAAATTTACATCTCCCGAATTTTGGGTATTAAAGAATACCGGTTCATTCGGATTTGAATTTATGGGTGGTGGTATTGCTGTTGTCTGCGGCTATGATTGTGAGAATATGTTATCGGTATTAGGCAGCCGTTCATGCGTTGGAATGGTCGGCGGCATTATCTATGTAAGAGGCCCTATTCAAGATATGGCGAATTGCGTAGATATACAAGAGTTGTGTGATAATGATATTAGTTTTTTAAAAATCGGATTGAAAGAATTTTTGTCGGACATAGAAAGACAAAATATATACGATGAACTGACTATATGGTCGGAATGGAAAAAAATAGTTCCGCTTCCTGATGAAAAAAAAGAAAAAAATATATCAGTTAAAGAATTTAGAGAGAATCAATGGATAGAGAATGGTATATTTGGTGATTTTATCAGGGATGATTATAAGGTATATAATCTTGCAGCAACGGGGAACGGAAGATTAAGAAGCCCTGTATGGGAAAATAATTGTATAGACTGTAAACTATGTATTAATAATTGTCCACAGGGGGCTATTATTTCTCAAGATAAAGTATATTCTTCAATTGATGAAAAATGTATAGGTTGTGGTATATGCGCTGCTGTTTGTCCAAAAAATTGCTGGAGTCTTAAGTCAAACAGAGAAGAGATATCTTAACATATTTTAATATACTCCATATTATTCTAAAGTTATAGGCGTATTGTGCCGATATAACATAAAAATAGAAAGAAGGAAAAGGAGTATATATGACGGGCAGCTATGGAGATTTTGACAAGAAAGTAGTTGATTATGCAAGAAGTAATCAACAAGTTGATATAGGTGAAATAGAAAGAGCTGCACAAAATGTAAGAGAAGGTCTGGATTATGATGTTGATATGAATGACTGTATCTTTGAGTTTGGTGATGAAATCACTCAGGCAGATTTTTGTGAAGGTTTGGCTTATTTGACAGAGCATGAAAATACAGATGATTTTAGAGATAATACAGCGGATGTAATATTTGAAGTACTTGATGCAAATGATGATGGAGTACTGACAGCTGATGAATTAGGAGATATGAATGTATCAGAAGACAAAAGCAAAATAAAATTTAGTCAATTTTCGGTATGGAGTAATATAAAAGTCCATTCTGATTCAGTAGCGGAACATATGATAGATTCAACACAAGAACCGGAAAAAGATTCAGATACAGATACGGAGAAAAAATCTACATCAAGTACGGATTATGGTTCATTTGATAGAAAGGTAGTTGATTATGCTGAAGCAAATGACCAAGTAGATATGGAAAAGATAGAAAACGCAGCCAATGAAGTAAGAAGTAATTTAACTACTTATGATGTAAGTATGAATAATGTTGTTTATGAATTTGAAGGTGATGAAATCGGACCTGAAGAATTTAGTGAAGGTTTGGCTTATTTGACAGAGCATGAAAATACAGCAGATTTTAGAACTAATACTGCGGATGTAATATTTGAAGTACTTGATGCAAATGGTGATGGAGTACTGACAGCTGATGAATTAGGAGATATCAATGAATCAAAAGACAGAAGCAAAATAAAATTCACTCAGTTTTCGGTATGGAATGGTATAAAAGTTCACCCGGAATCAATACAGGAACATTTGACAGCTTCAAATGAAGCAGAAACAGGAAGTGAGACCCCGGAATCAACAAGTAGTGACGAAAATTCAGGTTCAGGTGTAGACAGAATCGCAAACCCTGATATAGCCGGCTATGTTGAAAATTGTATAGAAGGTGGGGAAGAAATGATTAATTATTATATGAAATATTATCCTGAGGTTTGGCCGCAGATAGAAGAAGAATTAAGAGCGCGAGGTATAACTATTCCCGGAGAAGAAGTTGAAGAACCGACGGAAGCATCAGTGGCAGCAGAAGCAGAAACCCCGGAAGTTGGAGAACCGACGGAAGCATCAGCGGCAGCAGAAGAAGCTACGGAAGTTGAAGAATCGACGGAAGCATCAGTGGCAGCAGAAGCTACGGAAGTTGAAGAAGCGACGGAAGCATCAGCGGAAGCAGAAGCAGAAACCCCGGAAGTTGGAGAACCGACGGAGGCATCAGCGGCAGCAGAAGAAGCTACGGAAGTTGAAGAATCGACGGAAGCATCAGTGGCAGCAGAAGAAGCTACGGAAGTTGAAGAATCGACGGAAGCATCAGTGGCAGCAGAAGCTACGGAAGTTGAAGAACCGACGGAAGCAACTAAAACCTCAGGAGTATCAGATGTTGTTTTAAATCAAATGATTGAGGACATCAATAATGACTATACAAAATATGAGATGGTGATAAACGATCCAAATCTGACTGCTGAACAAAAACAATATTTACAGGACAGAGTAGTGACAATTGGTGAGAATCAAGCAGAAGCATTCGCTACTAAGCTATATGAAGCAAGACCAACAACCTTTGGGAAGCTGGATAGAGAAGCTGTGGAAGAGATTTTATATTCAGATGATTTAACTAATAAAGATAAAATACTTATATTTACTAAATATTTTGAAAAGTATGGAGATGCAAGTTTTGCGGAAGAAATAAAAAATTACCCCGATCTAACCCAAAAATATGTACAAATATTAATGGATGATGCTAAATTATGTATTGATGATGCTCATGATGGGAAAAATCATATAATTGTTGATAATTATCAAATAAACTCTATGGAAATATTGTGCAGAGAATTTTATCATGCTACTGCAGGAACAACGGGTACTTTATATAATTTCACTAATGGAGTTTTTTCTATAGAATATAATTATGTTCACCCTGAATCTGGACCAATAGTTAATCATGAATACGATAGTGTATTAGCAGTAATGGATATGAGGTTTAAAGAATTTTCAGGACAAGATGAATTATCTTTAAGAGAGTGCATTGACAATGAATGGATTGATATACAAGAGGACTACTTCAAAATATTAAACGATTTAGGTGTCAATGGGGTATATGATCAGTATAGATTTGGTGAATATGAATAAGAAAAAATAAACAAAAGAGACTAATTAGTCTCTTTTGTTTTTCTTAAACTTTATATCTGTTTGAAACAAGTTATTATTATAATAATCATTACTTACCGGAGGATATAAATAATAATCTTTAAAGTTGTTGATAGGAACAAACACTCCGGAAAGATTATTTTCAAATACCAATGCCCAGTCAGGATGCTCTTTTATTTTATTATATACAGGGTACTTCTTTTCAAGAATCATAACATCGGTTTTGTAATCTCTTATTATCTTGTACCAATCATTTTTTAAAAGGTGGAAATCTTTTAATTGTAATAGCAATTTAGGGTCATATACTTCTTCATATCTGCCGTCCATTACTATTAAATTATTCGGATATAGTTTATATGCTGCATAGCTTCCCCAATCAAAATTTATAAACAGATTCCCTTTAATATTATTTATTTTTACAAATTCTATTGCATAGCGGGGATATTCGGTTTCAGTTATTCTTACTTCTTTATTTTGAGATATTAAATAAGGAAAAGATACAATAAAAAGTATAAAATATACGGTTATTTCCTTTAAAAGTATAAGAGATTCGGGTATTTTAATCTTTGCAATAAGTTTATTAAAAAGCGAATAAAATTCATCGTATAAAAAAGTTCCTACCGTAAATATAAAGAATGATTGATGCCTTACATGGGTTACGGATAAGTATGTCATAAGAATTATAATAAGGAATTTTGTTTTATCAAGTTTTTCATAATTAACTTTATTTTTTATCAGATAAATAATTTCAGTCAGCAGCATTATAACAAGATATAATTTAAATTTTAAATATTGATAAAAGAATTTGTGAGAAAAAGGACTAGCCCATTCTGCAATATAATTTCTGTTCAAAGTGGCAGCGCTGAATAAGAATTTAACATAACCTATCCCGTACGGATTAATAAATAAAGCTGCACAACAGGTAAAAAAGGATATTAAATATTCTTTATAGGATTTTTTATTGAGAAATTCTCCTAAACAATATACACCAATAATACCTAATCCTGAAATACATCCGCCATGAATATTGCTCCATAAAATCATTATAAAAGGTAAAAGTATAAGTGGTTTTTTTCTTCCGTTTCGTGAAAGTTCAAGTATATATATAAATATGGAAAAGAATAAACAAGTAAATAAAAGACATCTTATAAGCGGACCTAATGACTTTAATACCGCTAAAAACATTAATACAAAATATAAGATATTATAAGGAATCGTAGATTGGGGCTTTCTAATTTCTATTGTTTTATAACAGAAAAATAATGTAAATGCACAAAGTAACCCCTTTAATATCATTAAACCCTGCGCCCCAAAATATTTAAATACAAAATAAAATATTGTGCTTGCTCCCCATTCATGGTCATACCAAATATGTGTAGGAGTATAAGATAAGAAATCTGTTTTCAAGATACTGTGAGTTTCGATAACATGTGCACCGGCAATTAGTCTTGCCCATAAATCATAATCAGGATAATTGTTTAAACAACACGTTCCTATACAAAATATAAATAAAAAGGCAATAAATAATATTTTTCGCATTAATTACTCTTGATTATCATCTTTAAATTTGAGTTTTAAAACAATGATTCCGTCTTTTTCTATTTCAAAATTTTTGCCCTTTTCAATATATGTAAGAGGAGTGCTTTGATAAAGATTTTTGCCGGCGGAGGCAATTCGAGACATATTTTCATTAGGTTTTATAAGCCCTTTAGAAACAGCAACAGCCTGAGAAAAACCCGGTACTTTTAATATATGACCAGTTACAGTAATTCCTGCCGATTTTACTATACTTTCCATATCTTTTGGATTTGATATCCTCATTGTTCCATTGTTGTCGGCAATGTTATCCGCCAGATATTCAACTTTATAATATCCGTCCATTTTGCCTCTTTTGGGTTTTACATAATCTTTTATTTTAATATTTAAAATATCACCTTCAGATATTATAATATTATCTCCAATTTTATAATTTTCTATTGATATGACTTTAATTACATCACCTTTTTTTATTGACTTATAATCAATGTCTTCTTGGACGGCTGCAAAAATTTTATGCGGTATTATCTCCGCAAAAGCAAATACAGGTAATATTAATAAACATAAAACCAACACCAATAATCTTTTCATATATCAACTCCTCTTTCAATTATTATACATTTTTAATTGTATAAATTATGATTTTTTTAATATTAGTTTACATTAAGTCAATATTTTTACTCATATATATTTTATATATATAAGAGAGGTACAACATGGCAAAGTTACTTAATTTTATATACAGACGTAAAAAATTTAATACAATGATGCTTTTAAATATTTAATACGGATAAATTATAAAAAATAACACAGATATAACAAACATAATCCAAGATATTATGTTTGTTTTGTGCTTATTACCCGAAAGCAATTGAATAAGAGGATAAACAATAAATGCAGATATAATCCCCGCCCCTATATTGTAAGAGAAAATCATAACAGCAATTGTAAAAAGAGCAGGTGCATATTCTGAAATGTCATTAAAATCCAGTTTAACAATCATGGAACACATAAGAATACCGACGTATAAGAGGGCAGGTGCATATGCATAAGGCGGAATTATCATTATAACTGGAGTAAATAGTAAACCGAATAAAAAAAGTACTCCGACAGTAACAGCAGTTAAACCTGTTTTTCCTCCGGCTGATATTCCGGTCATTGAATCAATATAAGTACCGGGTGTTGTTGTACCTAATATAGGTGCCAATATTACTGATATTGAGTCTGAAATCATTGATTTTTTGTCATTAGCAGAATTTCCTGAAGCATAAGACAGGGCAATTATTGCTCCTGACGTATCAATGTTGACAAGTATAAATATCACAAATAACAAAGGAAGAAATTGCTTATTAAATAAAAGAGAGAAATCCGTCTGCCCAATAGAAGATACTATACTTGAAGGCATAGAAATTATTTTATCTGGCATGCTGATATCTTTAAATATAATTCCTAATATCGTTGTAGCCAAAATTGATATGATAACAGCGGATTTAACATTTCTTTTTGCCAGTACAACTATTAAAATGAAACAAAAAAGTCCCAATAATACGGGTAATGAGGTAAGATTACCAATTTGAAGCGGTATTGAAGCCGGGGTGAATTTAATAATGCCGATATCTCTCAGTGCAATGAAAATAAAGAATAATCCTAAACCACAGCAAAAAGAAATTTTAATATTTTCACTTATCATGTTGATAAGATAGGTTCTGAAATTTAAAACAGTCATTAATAAAAGCGCAATACCGCAAATTAGTATTGCCGCAAATGCACTTTTTATTGAAAATCCCATGGTACCTACAACAGTATAAGAGATGAAGGCAGTTTCTCCTAAAAAAGGAGCGATGGCATATGGCTTATTAGCAATAAATGCCAATAATATACTGCCGATAAATGTTATTAAAGCAGTAACGGTAATGGAAGAAGCTAAATCTAACCCTGCTCCGGCAAGTAATTGAGGACTTATTACAAATAAATATGACATTGTGAAAAATGTCGTTAATCCTGCCATAATTTCAGTTTTAATATTTGTGTTGTTTTCTTTTAGTTTAAAGATATCCATTATAAAAGACTTTCAAGCTTTTTTATTGTTTTATCATCAAAAACATCTTTAGCATCTTGATTTGAATCAAAAATATTTTGTGATTTTTCTTTTAGTATATCATTAATAATAGGATAATTTTTATTAACGGGAGTGGGTTTTGTTATTTTAAGCATTTTTATGTATACATTTGTGTTGTATGGCTTTTTACTTGAATCTAAAAATATGGAATCATAAAAAGAATCTGCTCTTGCAGGAATAATAAGCCCGCTTTTTGTAAATTCATCAATAGTTGATTTAGAGGATAAATATTTGATAAATTTAACGGCATTAGTTTTATTTTTAGAATTTTTCGCAATTGCCCAGCCTGAAGCATCAAAATATAATTTTGCATTTCCCATAACAGGAAATTGAATAATATCCCAATCAAAATCAATACTTTGCCTGAATTTAGGAACCATCCATCTGCCGCCCAAATACATGGCAAGTTCCCCGTTTATAAACATTTGTGCGGTAGTTTTAGAGCCGATTTGTGATTTTGTCGGGGCTATTTTATATTTATATAAAAAATCTCTATACAAATTTAATGTATTGATACTTTTTTCATTATTTATAATTATTGAATTTTTATCGTCAGAAATGGCTCCTGTTGAATTTGATGCAAGATAATACAACCAAAATAAAGGCTCCGGCTCATAATTTATCCCCCAATGTTTATTGTCCGTTAATTTTAAAGCAAGTTCTTTTAATTCATTTATGTTTTTTAAATTATCCGGTAATTTTATTTTTTTTTGTTTAAAAATATCTTTGTTACAATATAAAACGAGATTAGAAATATCTCTGGGGATAGCATATAACTTATTATCTTGTGAAAAAATTTTTATTGATTCCGGTAAAAAATCATCAATGTTAAAATATTGGCTTAAATCCTCAAGAAGTCCCGCATCTATATACATTTGAATATACTGATTATTAATAAAAATCACATCCGGCTCTAAACCTGAAGCAAACAATAAATGAATTTTTTGAAAATAATTCTGCGGAATATGAATAAATTCCACTTTAATATCGGGATTATCATGTTCAAATTTTTTAATAACATCTCTTAAAACCGAAACTTCACTTTCTGAACCCCAAGAAGAGAAACGTAAAATATTATTCTTGTTGTAATTAAACGGTTTTAAAATTAATACCAAAAATATAATTATGAGTATTACAAAAAATAGTTTTTTCATACATAAATTATAATACTGCTAATTCTTGCATGCCGGAATCAGATACTTCAACCATGGCTTTATAAGAATCCATTCTTACAATGTAAACATCTTTATCAAAGTTTCTGTCGTAAAATCTGGCTTGAAGATTTATTTGAGATAAATCGTTAAATTTTTTAAGTAAGTAAATATTGTCATTAACAAATCCGAATAAACCAAACGCATTATCTTCTATTGTAGTCAAATAAAACCCTTTATTTGGAGCAAGCCTTAAGGTAGAAAGCAATTCTGGTTGAGTTTGTTTTGGTTCTTCCTGCTTTTCTTGAACAATATCATCAACAATGGGCAATTCAAGTTCTGAAGACTCATCTGCATATGGTTTAGCAATAACAGGGTTAGTTTGATTTATATTAAAAGCTTTTGTTTTCATGGATTTTGAAGTATTACTTAAAACTGATTTATAATCGGCATAAGATTTATTGTCATCTGAAGTAATAGGAATATCAAAACAACTAAAATCCTGATTTTCTGAAGATTTTATATTTTTTTTCATATTGAAATAACTCAATAAATTTAATTTGCCTGCATTTTTTGGAATTGTAACCGAATTATTGTTTTCATAATTTATATAACCGGCAGGGAAAGCTGTATAGCTGTTTGTGATTAATTTAATATTTGCCATTTTTAAAACTTTTAAAATAAGTAAAAATCCGCATATCAACAACAATATGGCAATAATATTAACAGTATTAAAGAAAGGCTTAGATGAAACTTGAGAATATTTATCCATAGTATTTGATAATATCTTTATGGAATATTCGGGAGCTACATCAACGGTGAGTCTGATATAAGAAGATTTAATGTCATCCTTGTAAAATGGCTTTTCTTCAACATTAATTTTTATATTAGATTTATCTCTTCCGTATTTATAAATAACTGAAGTGCTTTTTTTATCCATAGCAGTATCGGGAATAAAAACATAGTAAGAACCTGTATCTTTTTTCTGAACAAAAGCACTGTTATTATATTTTGAATTAAAAAATATATTAATGCCGTAGATATTTTTATCGGTTTTTTCAACATATATTTTGGAAAGAACATTTAAATCTGCCGAATCAGCAAATGACTTCAACGCTGCTAAAATAATAACAAATACAAATACAAAGACTTTTAAAATAATATTATTTCTCATTTTTAACTTTCAACGGTTAGTATAACTAAAAAGGTCGACATGTACATTAAAACATTAAAATATATTTTTTGTCATTATAAATTAATAAATTTTCAATTTTTAATGAAACAAACCTTAACTAAATTATATTATATAAATTTATTATTGAAAATATCAAAGAACTTTGTTATTATACTAACTACGAAAAGATGGTAATATGAATTTAACAAATGAACAAATAAATAAAATATTTGAGCTTGCCTCAATGCAATATAAACTGAGAAACGGACAAATAAGCTCGGAAGATATAACGGCCGCATTAATAGAAATTGAACGTAAAATATATGCATTTTCAACAGAATTAAAAGTAGATTCCTTGGAAAATAAAAAAATATTAATAGCTGATGATTTAGAATTATCTATATATCAATTAAGTACGGTATTAAAGCGAATAGGAATAACTCCGACTATTGCAAGAAATAAACAAGAAGCGGTATCGGATTTACATAAAATTCATTTTGATTGCATAATAATAGATTTATTTATGCCTGACAGTTCTGACGGAATGGAAATAATAGAAGAAGCAGTAAAGAAAAGAAACGAATCTGATGAATATTGTAATATAGTTGTAATTTCAGGAACGGATGATACTTCTTTAATCGATAGATGTTATGAAGCAGGAGTTGATTTCTATATAAAAAAAGATAAAGATTGGCATTCTAAGTTGTTAAAATATCTGAGTACTACATTCCAGGATGATAAAAATGTTTCATATACCAGATATGTAATTAATAATAATATCGTAGCATATTTGATAAAGAGATTTAATGATGAAAAGGTATATGATGCATTAAGAAAAAATGTCAATGCTTCAATGTATACGGGTATAAAACACGTTATATTTGATTTGAAGGAAATAACATCATTTGATTCGGATAATGTATCAATATTTGCAGATATATATAGAGCTTGTGCAGAAAATGGCGGGAAATTTGTACTGATAAACCCATCGGAAACAATAAAAGAATCGCTTTCTTATGCATATTTGGAAGAAGCAATAATATACACAAGCTCGGTAGAAGATGCAGTTAGTATAATAGATAAACTTGATTCTAATTCTCAATAAGATTAACTCTTTTTAAGTGTCTTTCAGCTTCAAAATCGGTATTAAGCCAAATATTGCAGATGTCTTTAGCTAAATATTCACCGATAATACGTTCACCAAAACACAGAATATTAGTATCATTATGCAGTCTTGAAAATTTAGCGGTAGTCGTATCGGAACAAACAACAGCTCTTATACCGTTAATTTTATTCGCACAAATACACATACCTACACCGCTTCCGCAGATTAAAATTCCCCTGTCAAATTCTTTAGAAGCAACTTTTAAAGCAGCTTGTTTTGCAATAATAGGATAATCAACAGGTTTAGTATCATTTACACCAAAATCAAATACACTGTATCCTGATTGTGTTAAAAAATCATAAATTTTATTTTTTAGAACAAACCCAGCATGATCAGAAGCTATAATAATTTTTTCATTACTCATAACAACCCCTTTTTTAATCTTATCATTAATGCAAAAAGCATATTTAAAATTGTTACAAAATTTAAAGATTTAAAATAAAAACTAGCATGTTTTTTTAGATTTGAGCGTTTATATAGTTAAGGGTAAGAATAACTATGACAAATATACCTGCAAATCAGATAATACAAAATACTCAGACGGGGACCCCGTTATATACTTATGGGAACAATATACCACCAAAACAGCAGACAGTAACAGTGACAAGTCCTAATACAACGTCCCCAATATATCAATACCCGCAGACATCTGTATATAATGATCCGAATAAAAAAGCAGCGTCAGGAGTTAATATATACATATATAATCCTTCTGCAATTGGGGCACCTAATTCGACCTCAACAGCTCAGGCAACATATCAGCTGCCGAACGGGACCCAGCCAATGCCTACACAAGTTACAAATCCAGAACAAAATGCAACAATAGCAAATACACCAATAAGTAGTCCAATATCAGAAAATGCAAACAATGGAGGTAAAACCAAACAAGTAGTTGAACTTAATGATGATTACATAAAATCATTGGAAAGTTATTTAAGAAGCCAAGATAGTCATATAAGACAGACAGGTATTACCGAATTAATAAAAAGATTTGAAGAAGATAATACAAGATATAATGACCCTGCTTTAACTGCATTACTAAATTTAGCATTGCAAGACCCTACCCCAAATAACAGAGTTTTGGCAATGAGCGTAATAGCAGGCGGAAGTGCAACCGGTGATAATAATACAATAAAAATATTGGAAGAATTACAAAAATCAGATAAATTATTCGGACAAGAAGCCATAATGGCAAATAAATCATTGATAAAAACGGCACAAACAAGAACGCAGGTTCCGGATACTACTCCTGCACAACCTATAAAAAACGGAGATGAAGAAAAAGATCCATCAGAAACGTAAAAAAATAATGTAAGGTAAGAAATGACAATTATATCAAAAATACAGTCGGCAATTCCGGTAGTACAAAGAGCTGCCCAAACAATAAGCGGAAAACCGCTTGGAATAGCATCAAAAGTGCTTGGTGCTGCAACCGTTGTCGGGATATTATATGACTCTCATGTTAACGGCAAAGAAAAAGCTTATTCCTTAGAACAAATAAATATGGCTGACAGGTATTCCAATCAATATAAACAATATATGACAATGGATAAACGTAGTGCTACAACAGCAACATTAAAAAAATGGCTGTTTGATTCACAACAGACATTGTCTTTATGTAATATAAAAGATAAAGTTGTAGGATATTGCTCGGGATTTTTCAATACGGTATCCGGTTCGCTGCCGTTAATAGCATTATCTGCAATTGCACTTAAATTTAAAAATGTAGGAAAAGTTGCAGGAGTTCTGCTGGCATTAAATGCCACAAAGTCAGTATTATATGATGTATTAGGGGTAGGACATAAAAAAGAAAAATTATAATTTTTAAACCTCTAAATAATACAGATGGGTAATATGAAATTAGACAACAGGTTAATTACCTTGTACTCCTGCTTGATTTAATATAAAACAGTTGCAATACGGAATGTAACGTAATCAAGCAGAGAGGATAAGCATAAAATGACAGAAGTATTACAAAAAAATGATGTTGTAAGTGTAATAATAGTAGAGGACTATAAGTTAACACGTGTAGGGTTAAAATCGACATTAAATGAATATGAACATATAAATGTAGTAGCAGAGGCAGAAGATGCTCAAACCGGTATAGAAATGATACAAAAATATCAACCTAATGTCGTATTAATGGATTTAGGACTGCCCGGTATGAATGGACTTGAGGCAACAATAAAAATAAAAGAGAACTCACCAAATACCAAAATAATTATTTTGACATCACACGAACGTGGCGAGGAAGTAATAGCAGCACTTGGGGCAGGAGCAAATGCATATTGTTTAAAAGATATAGCTCCCGAAACTTTATCCGAAGTTATAAGAAATGTGGCAGATGGCGCATGCTGGGTAGATCCTGCCGTTTCTTCAGTAGCATTAAATTTCTTCCCTAAACCGGAAAATGTATCTTTAATACAATCAAATGAAGTACAAGACGCAAGAGCACAATTAACAGAAAGAGAACTTGAAGTATTAAAACATCTTGTTAAGGGAAAAAGTAATACTGAAATTGCCAAAGAATTGATAGTTAGTGTACATACGGCAAAAGCACATGTATGCAGTATATTACAAAAATTGTGTGTTGATGATAGAGTACAGGCTGCTGTTAAAGCAATAAAAGAAAATATTATCTAGTAATAAAATATATTTTACGGACTGATATATATCAGTCCGTTTTTGTTATTTAATCAAATAAACAAAATAGCTACTTTACAATTAAGATTTTTTTTATTAATATAAAAATACGCTTTTGGAGGAGTGCCGGAGCGGTTGATCGGAGCGGTCTTGAAAACCGTCGTACGTGCGAGCGTACCGTGGGTTCGAATCCCACCTCCTCCTCCATTTAAGAGAGCCTTATGGCTCTTTTTTATTATTGTATTTGAAAAGATATTTTGATATTTTTAGTCTTTACAAATATACTAAAATAATTAAAGATTTAAGCATATTAATTGTTTTAATAGACAAAAATAATAAATATGTGTATTATTACAATAGATTAAATAATATCCTCGTAGTGGAATATAGAGTTTTTCAGCTTTAAAATGGTATATAGAGAGGGCAAAAATGAATATACTGTCTTTGTCGGGCTTTATTCCCGAACAAATATGTGATACGGTTCGATTTACAGGGTATTCCGGGAATATATCAATATCTCATTATTGCCAATATGCATCGGATTATATTTCTCAGGTGTTATATGATAATTCTGTTGATGGGGCAGTGTTTCCGAAATCATGTGACAGTACGAGAATTATTAAAAGTTATCTTGGAGAAACGGATAAATTTGTTTATCAATTGCCTGTTCCTGCCAGAATAGACGAATATGCAATTGATTATTTTGCGAATCAAATTAAGTCGTATAAACAGGCAATAGAAGCTCATTACGGATTTGAAATAACTGATATTGCGGATAGAATTGAAACTATAAACAGACGAAATAAAGAACTCAAAATGCTTTACGAAAACCTTGAAATGATTTCATATTATGATTATCTTCAAGGTATACATAAAATGCTTACAAAACCTTTAATGGAACAATCAACTCCCCAAGTAAAAGAAAAAAAATCTGATGGCAAAAGAGTATTTCTTATAGGTTCATTTTTAACTTCAGAGAATGTTCTTAATGTAATTGAAAATTCAGGGTTTAAAGTTGTCGGGGATAATTTACCTGAATCCGGACGGCTGGCAAATCGAAAGCCTTGCGAGATTGCCGGTGATATATATATAAATATTGCTAAAAATATATTATCATCAAGGCTATCTCCGACTCAAAATAATTTTAGTGAGATAATTAAAGACGATATAAACGAGATAAAAAGTAAAAAAGCGCAGGGTGTAATTTTTCTCACTCAAAAATACTGCGAGGCTTATGATTATCTTTATTCGGTTTATGAAAAAAAGCTTAATTCAGAGGGGATAAAGTCAATAAAAATTTCGTTGACAAATTCTGAAGGCTCTAAGAAGTTTGAACTTGCATTAGAAGCCTTTGCGGATATGATATAAAGGAGTGCAAACACAATGGTTGAATCTGCAATAAAACTTCAGTCGACTTTAATGAGGGAATATTATAAATATTTTTCAAAATATGCCAGAGGAGCTGCTCCGGACAAAAAAGTTGCTTGGGTTACGGCTTTTACTCCCGTTGAAATTCTGGAGACTCTTGGCATGTATTATTATTACCCTGAAAGCTATGCAGCTGTGATAGCCGCAAGTAATAAGGAACAATCTTTTTTGGAAAAAAGTGAGCAATGTAACTTAAGTCGTGACTGTTGTTCATATTCTTGCTGTTTAGAAGGCTGTTTGGAACTTGAAGAAGGTCCCAGAGGCATCCCTCCAAAACCTGATATACTCATTGCAACAAACAATCAATGCAACACACTTCCCAACTGGTGGAACATACTTGCACAAAGGTTTAATGTTCCGCTCATAGTTATTGACTATCCCGGTGAGTCGGCAGATAAGCAACAGGCATACAAATATGTAACCGAACAACATAAAGATTTAATAGTCCGGCTGGAAAATTTAACAGGTAATAAGTTTGATATAAATTTGCTTGAGAAAAATATACAAAATAGTACTGAAAGTGTTTATTGGTGGAACAAGGTTGCACAGGCACTGACAAAAAAAGAAATTAAACCGACTGCTATTTTTGATTATATTTCATATCTTATTACTCAAAGATGCAATTTAGGTACTATTGAGCTATATCAAGCTCTTTATGAAGAAATGAAAGAGTTACCCGATGCTGATAAAAACTTAATCCCGATATTTTGGCTGGGCTACCCTTTATGGTATCACCCTAAAAGATATCTTTCAGAGTTTTTAGATGATTTCAGAATTTGCGGTTCAAACTATATAACTTGGTGGAGCCTTGATTATAGCGGAAGTAATGCTTTTGAAAAGTTGTTTTCTGCATATAACTATACTTTCTTAAATTTATCTCAAAAAAACAGAACAGAAAGATTAACAAAGCAAATAAAGGATTCTGAAGCTTTTTGTTCTGTAACTCTTCACAATAAAAGCTGCAAGTGTGATTTCGTATCTGCAAAGGATATTAATATACCTCAGGCTGAGCTTGAAATTGACATGATAGACCGCAATTTTCTTTCTTTGGAAAAAACAAAAAAGCAGATAGATTTGCTAAAGGATACGTTATGTACTCAATAGGTGCGGATATAGGTTCTACTTATACAAAGTTCTGTATTATGAAAGATAAGCAAATAGAAAAGCTTTTTAGCGAAAAAACTCCCATAAATCAAAAAGAATATTTTGAAAAAAAAGTTTCGGAACTTCTGTCAGAATATCCGGACGCGAAGGTAGTTTCATGCGGATACGGGAAAGAAAATATTAAATCCGTAAAATGTATAAACGAGTTAATAGCACTTGCAAAAGGCGCAAATTTCATTTGTCCGGAATGTGAGCTTGTATTTGATATCGGCGGACAGGATACTAAGATAATACGCCAAAAAAACGGTCAATTAAAAGAGTTTTTTGTCAATGACAAATGTGCCGCAGGCAGCGGAATATTTCTTTCAAATGTCCTTAATATGGTTCAAGAAGATTTTGCTTCAATTGATTTAACTGATAAAAAAGAACCGGAGATTCATCTTTCTTCAGTATGTGCTGTTTTTGCACAGAGTGAAATAGTGGAATTAATTTCAAAAAGCTCACGGGGGGGGTAATAATCGACGCAGTTATTTGGCAAATATTAAAAAAAGTTATGCCCTTAATAGGAAAAGTGAATGGGGATGAAATTCTTTTATCAGGAGGATTGTCACAGATAAAGGGAATAACAGATTTCGCAAAACTTGCTCTTCAAAAAACATTTATTAATAGGATGGAAGGACAATATTTTTCGGCAATAGGCGCTGCATTATCTTATTAAAATAGATATGAAACTAGAAAATGGTGTATAAATGAAAAAAAGTTTTTTTTTAATAAAGAGAATTTAATATATATTAATTTAATCGGTTTATTGATTATATGTATTTATTTCATATATCAATATAAGTATGCAGTAGTTATTTGGGATGATATAAGAGATATTATAGTTCGGGCACCCAAAGATACATATACGCATGGCAGGTATTTTACAGAAACTTTTGCTTTTATTTTTATTAAAATAATACCTAAAATGTTCAATATCCCTGTTCAAAATTATGCTTTTATATCGGAAGGATTAACAAAATCTGTATTCCTCACATTTATAATATATTTATTTGGGAAATGTTTTTCATATAAAAATAAGTATTTAAATTCTTATAATTTAATAATATATATAATATCTATATTTGTTCTTATATCTTTAATGAGTGCTTGCAATAATTATTTAATTTTTGAAACAATGCAATTTTTTTGTGGTTATATAATACCTTTGGTATTTTTCATACCTTTATGGTTGAAAATATCTGATTATTATTTATGTTGGGGGGGGGTAAATACTCTTTCTAAAAAAGATATATTAAAATTATGTATATTGGCATTTCTGACAGGGATGGGGAATGAAATATTTGCAGGAGTAACTTCGATTTTGTTATTTTTGTTATTTTTAGAAAATATTATACTAAAAATTAAAAATAATAATGAAAAAATAAACTCGTATGTATATTTACCTTTAATTTTTTGTTTAATTTCCGTATTTTTTAGTTCAAAAGCGGTAGGAACTCAAGCATTAATTGATAATTGGGGAATTACTTGGTACTTTAATATTAACTCAATACTGATTTTTCTAAAAATACTAATTAAAATAGTATTTATAAAGAATTTATTTTTATGGCTTCCTTCTGTAATTGGTCTTATAATTCTTAAGTTTTCGAATATAGAAAATAAAAATAAAATAATCAGATATATAATATACACATATTTAGGTCTTTTATTCTTTTATATTTCGCTATACTTTCTGGGTGAAACATATCCATATTATATTGATAAAGAAGATGAATATTATATGTTTCCAAGATTTTGGTTTTTGTATTCAATGCTATTATTAAATTTAAGATTCATATTATATATATCATTATTGTATATTACCGGTAATATAATAAATTTAAAACTGAATAAAGAATTGAAAATAACATTAATATTAGCAATTATATTTTCACTGTTGTCGTTTATATTTCATAGTTATGACAATGTAAATTTTTCAGATGTGAATAAAAAAAGGAATATATATATAACAGATAAAATGGCGGTATTTTATTTTAAACAGGGTAAAAATGCAATTTTACCGGCAGAAACTGCAAATGATATTATTTCCGCCGGTGATGGGGATTTCCCGTTTGATTTAATATTTGGAAAATATGAAAATAAAATATATTATGAAAATGAATATCCGATATATTTTAAATATCTTAAACAGTGTTATTTGGGGATGTCAGAAATACCTGATAAATCTGGAATAATATTTAAACCGACAGAAGAAGCAATGAATGATTTTTATAATAATGGTGGAATATTGGAACCTGAAGAGTTGACAGATTTGAATTTCGGGTTAATAAAATAGTATTTTAAAACCACATTTATATAAAATAATATATAATTAGTAATGATTAAAAATATAATAAATATATATTAAATATATAATAATTGTAACAAATTCTTAATAAATAAATTTATTTTATTAATTTATTTATATATAAATTTTTTATATAAATAAAGCAAATATTAAGAAGGAGTAAAAAATTATGAGTATTGACATTCAAAAAATTATCAGTAAATACAATGATGATTCAAAAGATAAAAATACGAGTAAAAATACCGATTCAAGTTCTGCTATAACAAATTTATCAAAAAGCAGTATATTTGAAGGCGACGGAGTAAACAGCGATCATAACAGGATGGCTAATGCGACAAATTGTCTGATAAACAATGAAAAATGGAGAGTCAGCCTTGATACGGATAATGATGGAAAAGTTGAAAGTGTAAAACTTGCAGATGCGATAGCTGCCTCATTTGATAGTGAGTTAGATTTGTATATCCAAGAACAAGTTAATAAAATATATGACAAATACGGAACTTGTTCAAAAAGTTATTTAGGTGAAGCTGCACTAAAAGAACTTGCATTAAAAGGGATTAGAGTTGATGCGGTTGGTGATACCGATTCTATGACGAACAGAACATATAGTTTTTCATTAATAGATGTTGATGATGATATAAAACAATTAATGAAAAAACAAAATTTGACCGAAGAAGAAAAAACAAAAGTATATAATGCGGTATATGCAGATGATGCAAAAGTAATGCAAGATGCAAACGGTAAAAAAGGAAGTTATATATTTGCAGATTGCTTAATACCTGACGGATATGCTCAAGGTGCAGAAGTTAATTTATCAAGTATATTAGACCAAATGGGATATGATTGTATATCAAAGGCTGATTTTGTAGGGCACGAATCAGAATATTGGGAAGTAATAAATGAAGTAGAAAATAATATTTATGAAGGTGCTTATGATTCAGAATCTGCAATAACCGATATATATGGAAACGTTAAAAATATTATTGAATCCGTAAGTAATTTATGGGGCGGTCACGGAGGAGCTCCCGGAGCTTATTCGGGTTCTGCGGATTCAGAAGGGTCAGATTTAAGTGAATCAATAGAGGAAACTGTAAATAGCTTAAAGAGAGAAAAATTAATTCAAGAAAAAGTAGAAAAATATAAAGAAAAACATGATGGTGAAGAACCTTCTAAAGCTGAATTAAATTCAATAGAAGCTGAAGTAGACAGAGAATTAGCACTTAAAATCAAATAAAATCGAATTTGTATGTGGGCGGGAAATATGATAAAATTACCGTATGAAAAATAATAAGACATTATTAATATTCCCGCCGCAATGGATGCCGGTTAGTCCTCATTTTGCTCTTCCTACACTATTAGGGCAATATGAGGACACAGGTTTGACTGCATCAGGATTAGATTTAAATGTTGATTTTTATAATAAGATTTTGACATCCGATTATGTCAATGAATCTATTGATAAAGCTAAAGCAATGCTCCCTATTCTAAAAGAAAAAATTAAAAAATATTATGTTAAAAATAAAAATATAAATGAATATGAATTTTGGCAGCAAAATGAAATAGCTAAAGCTTCAATGATTGACAGTTTTTTGAAGAAATATTCATCTTCATTAAATGCTGTTTCCCTTATGATTGAAAAATCGGTGCAAATTTTTAAAACTGCGGATTATTATTATAATCCCAAATTATTTTTATCTGCACTAAAAAATATAAATATGGCACTTGAAATTTGTTCTATGCCGTTTTACCCCACTCAAATAGGATTTTCGGCGTATACAAATAAACTTTTAAAATTAAATTATGATTGTATAAAATATTATATTTTTGATAAAAACACCAATATTTATACGGATTATTTTTATTCGGTATTGGAGAAAATAAAAGAACAAGATGCTAAACATATAGGTATATCTATTAATTCTTCAAGCCAAATAATTGCGGGATTAACTCTTGCAAATATATTAAAAAAAGAAACGGATTCTTTTATCAGTATTGGCGGAAATCATTTTGGCAGGGTGGCAGATTCAATTGAAAAATATCCTGAATTTTTTGAATTATTCTGTGATGCATTAACGGTAATGGAGGGTGAAATACCTGTTATTGAGCTTTCCCGTTATGTGAATGGAGAAATTCCGATTGAAAAAGTGCCGAATTTATATTATTTAAAGGATAATAAAGTTTGTTCTACCGAAGTTATAGAACCTAAAAAATTAAATGATTTAAAATGTCCAAGCTTAGACGGCTATGATTTAAAAGCATATTTTGCCCCCGAAATAGTTATGCCGTTCCCTGCTTCAAGGGGCTGTTACTGGAGGAAATGCAGTTTTTGTGATCATGATTTTGGGCTTTATTATAATGTTAAAAGTATAGATAAACTTATTAAAGAAATAAAAACTTTTAAAGAAAAATACAATATTTCTAAATTTGAATTTATAGATGAAGCAATAAGTCCTGCATATATGGAGGAAATGTCTAAAAGAATAATAAAAGAGGGTTTAGATATTAATTATTTTTGTGATGCCCGTATTGAGAACGGTTTTACCAAAGAAGTACTCAATCTTGCGCAAAAAAGTGGGCTCAGAATGATTTTATGGGGGTTTGAATCTGGCTCAAAAAGGATTATGAAGCTTATTAATAAAGGTATTGATATTGATAACAGATTAAATATTATGCGTGATGCAAGCGAGTGCGGAATCTATAATTTTGCTTTTATCTTTTTCGGGTTTCCTGCGGAAACTAAGCAAGAAGCTATCGAAACTATTGATATGATTTGTGCTAATACCGATATAATTCATTCATACGGGAAAAGTGTGTTTACTATGGGAAAACACACCAAACTGAGAGAAACTCCCGAAAAATACGGTGTAGTCGGAGAACCGAGACAAGTTGAAGAATTTTCACCCACTTATAATTATGAAGCTGTCGGAATGACAAAAAAAGAGCTTGATGAAGTTATTAATTTGTGTACAAAACGTGCTTATGAGGCATACGGTAATGTTTTATCTTTTCATTTAATAAGCAGAGAAATATTATTTTTATATTTATGCAGATACGACCTTAAACAAGTATGTGATTTTAAATTGGAGTAAATAAGACTATGGAATTTGATAAATTTACGGAAAAATACTTAGACCCTAATGATGAATCAGGTTTTAATGAAGTAATATATGCTCGTCAAGCAAAAATTAAAACTCTTAAAATAAGGCTTAAAAATTATCATTTATCGGATGATGACATTAATAAGCTTATTGATATTATTGTTAATGCTGAAATGGAAATGGAAAAAGTAAAAAAATCATTTAATTCAAAAAAATATACTGAAGATGATTTAATTAAATTCCAAAATAAACTGGTGGATATTCAAAATAAAATGAAATCCGATTTTGATAGTAAGTTAAATAAGTTATTAAAAACAAAATACGAAAAAGCAAAAAAAATATTGGAAGAACGCAAGACAAATCAAAACAAGTAGGCGATTTAAATTCTGCTTTAAAACTTATAAAACTTGTTATATCATAACAATATAATGGAGCAATTAAATATAAAAAATTACGCACATATTGGTGATGCCGTATATGAAGTATTTATTCGGGAGCGCACTATAATGCTGACTTCTAATCTGCAAAAATTGCACAAATTAACTGTTCATTTTGTAAATGCGGGGTTTCAAACGGAACTGTTAAATAAATTGGTTCCGTATTTGGATGAAAAAGAACAGGATTTAGCACGCAGAGCAAGAAATATTCCGACTTCTAACGCAAGAAAAATCGATAAATCATTACATTCAAGCGCAACTTCATTGGAGGTTGTACTCGGTTTTAACTATATCCACAATAAAAAACGTTATAATGAACTGTGTAATATAATGGAAAAACTTATAGATTTTAATTTATAAATATTGTTTTTTCTCGTTATCCTTAACGCCTGCATAAAGCTCAATATATGGCTTAACTGGGCTTGAGTCTACTTTTGGCAATAAAACTTCTTCAATCTGGAAGAATCCGACTTCACTGGACATTTCAACGTCAATTTTAATCGGTTTTGTTTCCCCATGGTGAATACCTACCCTTGTTATGGCATTAGCTGAATATTTATGGATATCACCTACTTTTGGAGTTTTATTAATAGACATAGGAATGCGGGCTCTGCCTTTTGTCATATCACATCCGTCTGCTATAAGTAAAATACCTGCTTCTATTGAATGAATTTTGTGAGATGACATATGCCCGATTATAGATTCTAACGCCAAGGATTTAATCATTACTTTTTTTGGAATGTTATCCGGAAATATAAAATTTAAAGTTCTGTCTATTATAGGTATAGCAAGAATAACAGACATTTCTTCATGGCTTTGACGTCCTATCATCATTCCTAAATCGTGCATTAAACTAGCAATGACAACAGAACACATACTGTCTTCAAAAGTTCCTATTTCTTCAGTTTCAAGCGAGGTTTTTATGTTGCAGTCATGCAAAATGGTAAGCATTTTTATTGCATTGCTTGCGACCTGCCTCATGTGAACAGGTCCATGGTCATTATATCCCAATCTTTTTATGGACACATTATTTGCATACTCTTGCATTTCCTGAAGTTCCGTATCATTAAAAAGATATTGTGCTATTTCACTGCATTTCGGATAATTTTGCAGTTTTTGGATTATTCTTTCTTCTGTTGCGGTTTCTTTTATTGATTTCATATTATGTATTATAATTTAATTCATAAAAAAAATCTATTTGATAAAATTATAAAAAACATTTCAAAATTTTCTGTTATTATTTTGAAATAAATCTTTACTTTAAAAAAAATAATATTGTGATATTATAATTATATGTTGATTAGAGAAACGGTTTTCCGTTTCTTTTTTATTTAAAGGTGAGTATCATAGAAAGGAGTAGGCTTTGTCGAAGGATAGATATAATAATTCGGACAAAAATGTTCCTTTTGAATATGTTAATAAAAGGGAATTAATGGAAAAGTTAGAACCCTTGGTTGATAATACTCTTATGCGTTATGGGCTTATTCCCGTTGAAACGGAATTGGTAAAAGAAAACCATAAATGGTTTTTAAGAATATTTATTTATTCAACGGAACGTGAAGTTAATCTTGATGATTGCGAAAAAGTTTCAAGAAGTTTAAATGATTTTTTGGATGAACTTATTCCGTTTAAATATTATCTTGAGGTAAGTTCACCTGGTATGGAACGTAAAATTAAATCAGATAAAGAATATTTAATTTTTAAAGGAAAAGATATTAATTTAAAATTAAAAGAGCCTGTTGATGAATCGGGAGAAAAGCAATTTGTAGCTAAAATTGTTGATTTTGATGAAAATGTTGGGTTAACAGTTTTTGCATACAAAGATAAAAAAGATATTTTAATTAAAAAAGATAATATTATATCAGCTAAATTATATTCAAGTGAAATATAGGAGAGAGAAAATGATTAAAATCGGAACGGCGCTGTTTGAAGCGTGTGAAGAACTGGAAAGAGAAAAAGGTATTTCCAAAGAGGTTATTATTGCATCACTTTGTGACGCAATGGTTACGGCTTATAAAAAACATATAAAACAAAAAGAAGTACCAAATGTTGAAGCTATATTAGATGAACAATCAGGTGAAATCGGCGTATTCAGAACAAAACTTGTAGTAAAAAATGTTGAAGATCCTGATATGGAAATTTCATTGAAAGATGCAAAAGAGATAGATGATGAAGTTGAACTGGAAGATGAAGTAAAAATTGAAGTTACGCCTGAAAACTTTGGACGTATTGCTGCTCAAAGTGCTAAACAGGTTATTACTCAAAGAATTCGTGAAGCTGAAAGGAAACTAGTGCTTGATGAATTTATGGAAAAGAAAGGTACTCTTACAACGGGTATTATACAAAGAGTTGAAAACAGAAATGTAATAGTAAATATCGGCAAGACAGATGCTATAATGCCGCAAAAAGAACAAATTCCCGGAGAATATTATAAACCCGGCAATCGTATAAGAGTATTTGTATTAAATGTAAAAGAAACTTCAAGGCTTCCGCAAGTTATAGTATCACACGCTCACGCAGAAATAGTAAGAGAATTGTTTGAACTTGAAGTACCCGAAATTGAAGATGGTATTGTAGAAATTAAATCTATTTCAAGAGAAGCAGGATACAGAACCAAAATAGCCGTTACGAGCAATGACCCCGAAGTGGATTCCGTAGGTGCTTGTATCGGTCCGAGAGGAAGCCGTATTCAAACTATTATCGGTGAGCTTAAGAATGAAAAAATTGATATAGTCAGATACTCTGATAATCCCGTTGAATATATTGTTAATGCATTATCACCTGCAAGAATAGTGTCTGTTGATATTTTGGCTGATGATGAATATTCAAAAGAAGCTTTTGTAATTGTACCTGATGATCAATTAAGTTTAGCCATAGGACGTGACGGTCAAAATGTAAGACTTGCTCATAAATTGACAGGCTGGAAGATTGATATTAAAAGTCAATCTCAAGCTGCAAAAATGGAATATGCGCCTCAAAATCATCAGGAAGATGAAGCTGAAGAAACTTCGGAAGATGCAATTAATTCCGACGAAATAGCTGAAGAAATTCGTGAACAGGAAGAATATGCTGTTGATGAAGAAGATATTTCCGCTATTGAAGGGCAAGATGAACAACAAACCGTTGAAGAAGAATAGTCAGATTTTATTAAGAATTTAAAAGAGGGTTTTAACCCTCTTTTTTTAGTTTAATGTTTTAACAATTTTATCTAACCAGCCTTTTATACCGTCTTTATCAAGTTTATCTGAAGATGAATCAATTTTATGTTCAAGTAAAAATTCGTCACCTTTATATAAACCAAGCTTTTCATTTGTATTTTGGTCTTCAGAATAATACATAAGTTCTAATGAATCTTCAATACAATTATCTTCATCGGCGGGATTTGTTAATGTATTCAATATAACAACATCTTCTTTTGGCAATTGTCTTAATTTTGCTTTGATTTCAGGACTGTTTAAATAATCAATTGTTTTAAGAGATAATTCTTTTTTCCTTTTTAAATTATCTATATTCTTGTCATAAAAATCACGAACACTCTTTGGAGTTGTTTCACCGTTATCCATTTCAAAATTTGCTTTAAATGATATATTCATATGTCCTCCATTTTTTATTCAAATAAAAACAAAAAGAAAATTATTTTTGCCATAATTTATGATAGAATGAAAAAAAAGGAGTTTATTATGCAAATAAAAGATTATCAGATTTTTCTTTTAGGTATTATGATAGCTTTGGGAAGTGTTGCTTCAACATATATTCTTTCAAATGCGGTTATAGATTTTCAAAAATTGCAAAATCAAACAATCAGGGTAACAGGCAGTGCCAGCCAAAAAGTTACTTCAGATTCAGCAGCTTGGACAATCAGATTTTCTGCTAAAAATCCGACTTTAAAAGGTGCATATTCTCAATTGGAACAAGACAGTGCTAAAATTAAAGATTTTTTCATTTCAAACGGTGTGGATGCTAAATCTATTGAGTTTTCGGTTATTGACAGTTATCCTCAATATAAAAAATTCCCGGGAAGCTATAATACTACTAATGAAGTGGAATATTACATAGCAAACCAAAGTGCTACCGTTAAAATGAATGATATTGAAAAATTAACCGAAATTTCCAAAAAAGTTAATGTATTGGTTAATCAGGATATTGATTTACACTCTGATGCGGTTCAATATTTTGTATCAAATTTGGATGATATAAAAATAAAAGCGGCACAAGAGGCCTCTAAAAATGCTAAAGAACGTGCACAAAGTATGGTTAAAGGCACAAACGGTAAAATCGGAGTTATGACAAGTGCTAAGCTCGGAGTATTCCAAATAGTTCCAGTTGATTCCACAGCAGTTGAAGATTATGGTATTAATGATACTTCTTCTGTTGAGAAAAAGGTTGTTTCAACAGTAACGGCAACATTTACCGTTAAATAATTTCATCATAAAGAACGGGAGAAAAGTTATCTTTATATCTTTTTACGTTAGGGTGCTGAAGCACCTTAACGAGTTTTTGATGAAGCGGATGGTCTTTACGGCTTACATAGAGATTTTCAGGGTTTTGCCAAGCACAATTTTCCTGCCTGTATTCCCAAAAATGCGGAACTGCCCCAACTTCTTCCGCTATATCTATAAATGCAGGTATTTCTTCAAAGTTATCAGCACACACAACAAAATGTATGTATACCGGGAAATTATTTGTTTGTCTTAGGTTTTGAAGATACTTCAGGTTCTCAATAATTTTAGGGAAATATATTTCACCATTTGGAACGATTTTCCCGTATGTTTTTGCTGTTGCAGCGTGTATAGATATTCTTATTTTTTCTATTTTGTCAGGAGTAATATTCATATTTTTAAAATGAGTTTCATCACATAAAATCCCGTTTGTGTGGAAATCAAATTTTAAGTCAGGATACATTTTTGCCGCTTTTTGTACAACCAGTCTTGAATGTCTTGACCCAAACGGATCTCCATAGGCATTAATTATTAATACTTTTGCATTTTTTAGCATTGGAAGAAAAAATGTATCAATTTTGGAATTTAAAAGATTTAACTCTTCATCCGAAAGCCTTTTCATTCTGTCCCTGCATATTTTACAGGCAATATTACATTCATAGTCATATACAAATTTTACTGTTAACGGATAATTATTCATTACCGGTGTACAATTAAGCTCATACTTTGAAGGGAAAAAATTTTGCTTTAAATATGCGCATCCTTCTTTGTCACAAAGAGAATAATCAAAATTTAATATTCGTTTTCTTAACTCTATTGCTTTATCCGAGTTCCATACATTTTCAAAAGAGTCCGTAAAAATATTACCTATTGAATAAAATTTATTCCAATTTGGGCAGCAAGCATAAACTTCACCTGTATTGTGTATTTCCAATTCTTCAAACGGTCTTGTACAAAATTTATTATTTTCCACTTTATTATTTCCTCAAATTTATTGTATCAGGTTTTTCAGTTCCGGGTATAAAATGACGTTTTCATCATTAAAAATCGGATTCTGTAATATTTTAATCAGGTTTTTATGATATTTGTGGTTAGGGTTAATTATTGAATATTTATCAAAATTTTTGCCTACTTCGCACGCATTATTCGGTCTAAGTGCCCAAAATTCGGCTATCGCATTGAATTTTTTCGTAAGTTTTATAAAAGAAGGCATTTCTTTATAATTATCCGAATATACACAAAAAATCATTCTAAATTTTTTAAGTTTCATTGAGGAGTATAATTTTAAATTTGACATAACCTTATGCCAATTACCATTTCTTACGATTTTATTATATGTCCAAAATGTTGCACTATGAAGTGAAACCGTCATTGTATCGATTTTATCAAAAACGTTTAAATTTCTTAATAAAGCTTCATCTGCCAAAATTCCGTTTGTATGAAAGTGAAATTTTAAATTCGGATATTTTTGAGAAGCTTTTTTGATTAAAAGCATTTCTTTATAACTGGCAAAAGGTTCTCCGCTGCATCCGAACCTTAGCAGTTTTGCATCTTTAAATATCGGAAGCCAGATGGTCTCTATTTCATTTTCCAGCGTATCTTTATTGAATGTGGTATGAAAGTTTTCATCCCTGCATATTTTGCATTTGACATTACAGGTGTTATCTGAACTGACTGAAATTTCTTCGGGGTATTTTGTTATTGTTTCTCCAAAACAATTGTCAATATAATCATTACCGTTTTTTTTGTTGCAAATATCTGCGCATTGAGAAAAATCTCCATTAAGGATCTTTCTTCTCAACAGTTTTGATTTTTCTCCGTTCCATATTTCGTCAAACGGAGTTTGAAAAATATTTCCGATGGAATAATTATTGATAAAAGGCGGGCAGCAATTATATACATCTCCGTTTTCATATATTTCTATTCTGTTAAAAGGTTGATTACAAAACAATTTAAACTCCTTATTTTTTTATATTATCATTTATGTTAATCTTTTATCAAGAGAGGGCATAAATGTTTGAATTTTTCAAAAAAAATAATGAAAAAGAATATGAATCTTGCAGGTTTTTGCAAGGCGGGGTTACTTTTATGCATGACAGCGTTGCAACGTGCTGTTCAAACAAACTCGGAGTTATTTTTTATGATAATTTTAAGGGTGGGAAAATCGATTGGAAAAAAATTGAACATACCAGAAAAAATATTATAAATGATTGTAAAAAAGGTATTGTTCCCGAAAATTGCAAAGGGTGTATTGATTTACAAAAAAAGAAATGGGCAGATAGTTCTTTAATAGATGAAATATATTTAAATTATTGGGATCAATGTAATTGCGGATGCGTTTATTGTGTTTTGAGTTCACATGCGGATTTTTTGCAAACGGATAAAAGTGCGGGTAAATATTATTCTGTTTTAGGATACCTAAAAGAGTTATATAAAAAGAAAAAAATATCAAAAAATGCTCATATAGAACTAGTCGGTGGTGATTTGACCGTGCTTGATGAGGCGGAAGATATTATCAATCTTTGTCTTGATTATGGTGTGGGACGGATGTCATTCCATTCATCTTGCATTTTCTATTCTGAGGGAATAGAACGTGCTTTAAAAGAAGCACCTTGTGTTGATTTTGATTTTTCACTTGATTGCGGTTCAAAGGAATTATATAAAAAAATTAAAAGAATAGATGCTTTTGACAGTGTTGTTGCCAATATAAAACGGTATCTCAGTTGTTCCAAAAAGGCTCCTGATGCTTTGATAGCTAAATATATTATTCTTGACGGATTAAATGATTCAATTGAAGAAGTTGAAAAGTGGCTTCACGTAATTTCTGATATAGGCATTAAAAACGCCAAAATGGATATTAATTTTAAACGATTTTTCCCTGAATGGCATCACTATGACCCGAATGTACCTAAACATTATTATGATATATATAATTATTTTGAAAAAAGAACAAAAGAACTCGGTATAAAAACTCATTATTGGGAATTTTCAAAACGTGTTTTTGAACAGGGCAGAACCCCTGACGGTTATTAATTTTATTTCTGTATTAATTGTTTTAATACAGGATATAAAACTACGTTTTCGCTTTGTAAAATCGGGTCTTTTAGAATCTTAATAAGATTTTTATGATATTTATGATTTTCATTAATAATGGAATATTTATCAAAATTTCTTCCTATTTCATTAAAATCATTTTTCATTAATGCCCAAAATTCAGCTGTCGCATTATATTTTTTTGCCAGCTTTACAAATTTGGGAATATCTTTATAATTTTCTGAATATACAACAAATATCATTCTGAATTGGTGTAATAGGTTATCTTTTTTCATTTGTGAGTATAATTTTAAGTTAGATAATACCTTATCCCAATTACCGCCTACAACTACTCTATTGTATGTCCATCTGGTTGCAGAATGCAGCGATACTGTCATTATTTCTGTTTTATTATATACATTTAGTTCTTTAAGTAATTTTTCATTACCTAAGATTCCGTTTGTATGAAAATGAAATTTTATATCAGGATATACTTCTTGAGCCTTTTTTATTATCATTTTTTCTTTTAAACTTGCAAACGGCTCACCGCTTATACCAAACTTGAGTATTTTAGCATTTTTGAATATCGGAATCCATATTTTGTTTATTTCTTCTTCTAAATCTTCTTTGTTATATGTGGAATGTTTATATTCATCCCTGCATATTCGGCATCTTACATTACAGGTACAGTCAGAACTTATTGATACTTCCGAGGGATATTCTTCTACCGTTTCGGAAAAATATTTTTCATTTGTACAATTATTATTTTTTAGGTTACATATATTATTACATATTGTATAATCGCCATTTAGTATTTTTTCTCTTATTAATTTTGCTCTTTCACCGTTCCATATATCTTTAAACGGAGTTTCATATATATTACCAATCGAATAATTATTAATATATTCGGGACAGCAGGTAAAAACATTTCCGTTCGCAAAAATTTCAATTCTGTTAAAAGGCTGTGAGCAAAACATCTTTATTTCTTCCCCTTAAATTTGTTTAATAATTTATCCAATAAAGTTTCAACAGGTTTATTTTGAATCTCAAGTAAAATGGGATACAAATTGTCATTGTGTTTATACATATTAGGATGTTTTAAAACTTTAATGAGTTCGTTATGTTCTTTATGTTTTGGATCTGTAATTGATAAATTTTCTAAATGAGCGTTATAACCTACACTATCTTCTTTATATTCCCAAAAAATAGGATATGCATTATATTTTTCTGCCATATCAACAAAAGCGGGCATTTCCTTGTAATTTAACGAAGTAACTACAAAATTCATCAAAAATGTAAAATGGTGTTCCTTTTTTAATTCAGATAAATATTGCATATTTTCCATTAATTTATCAAACATCAATTCACCATGAGTAACCATTTTACCGTATGTTTTAGCTGTCGCAGCATGGATTGAAACTCTTATTTTATCTATTTTTTCAGGAGTGATATTTAATCTTTTAAATGTTCCTTCGTTGCATAAAAGACCATTTGTTGTAAAATCAAATTTCAAATCCGGATATGTTTCGATTGCTCTTTGTATTAATTTGCAGCTGTGTCTTGAACCGAAAGGATCACCATGGGTATTAATAACAAGAATTTTTGCGGTCTTTAACAACGGAAGGAAAAAAGATTCTATTTTATCATCTAATATTTTTAATTCTTCATCGGATAATCTTTTTACTTTATCTCTGCATATTTTGCAGGCTATATTACATTCATAATCGTAGCCGAATTTAACCAGCATTGGCATTGTATCAAGATGTCCGTCTTTGGGCGGTGTATCTATTTTAAAATCAGAGAAAAAATTTCTATTGTGTAATAAACAGCATTTATCTATTCTGCATAATGAATAATCATTATTTAATATTTTTTTTCTGAACTCAATTGCTTCGGTAGAGTTCCATATTTCTTCCAGACTATGAGTATAGATATTTCCGATAGAATAAAAATTATTCCAGCTCGGACAACATAAATATATATTCCCGTCTCTTACTATTTCCATTTCAGAAAATGGCAGAGGGCAAAAGTCATATTTATAACTCATTGGTATTATTCCCTTTTGTGTAAATTATACTAAAAATTATAATTTTTTTCATGTTAAAATACTAATTATGTTTAGCCGTATTTATAAATTAACATCAGGATTTATTATAATTTTTGCAATTCAATATTTATGTAATATTTTAGTTAAACATTTAAATCTTATATTGCCTGCTCCGATATTGGGTTTGATTGTTTTTGCGTGCCTTTTACAATTGAATATTATAAAAAAAGAATGGGTAAAAGATATTTGTGAATTACTTTTAAAAAATATGCCGCTTCTGTTTGTACCGTTATTTGTCGGAATAATTATATATTATGGAATTATAGAAAAAAATCTCATTCCTATATTAATAAATATAATATTAACGGCTACATTAACTCTGCTTTTAACCGCAATAATTGTTGATAACATTATAAAATATGTAAGATTCCAAAAAATAAGGGAAATCAGGCATGATTAACTTGTGGGGTCTTATAACAACGGTTATTGTTTATGAAATTGCAGTTTGGTTAAGGAGTTTTCCAAAACTTAAATTTATAAATCCGAATGTTTTGGCGGGCATAATTTTAATAATGATTATATATTTATTTAAAACAAATTATACACAATATAATGAATCAGCTTGTTTTCTTACGCTCCTTTTAGGTCCTGCGACAATTGCATTAGGTTATCCTTTGTCGGAAAATATAGGGCTTCTTACAAAAAATAAACGTGCAATATATACGGGATTTATAATAGGAACTGCTACGGCACTTATTACCAGCTATTTTATCGGAAAAGTATTTCATTCGGATTGGCAAATAATAACATCTTTAATGCCAAAGTCTGTTACTACACCTATTGCCCTTGAAATATCTAAAGCAATTGGCGGAATACCCGAACTTACAGCTTGTATTGTTGCTTTAACCGGCATATATGGTGCCGTATTCGGTCATAAACTCTTAAAATTATTTCATATTAAAAGTGATATATCTATCGGACTCGCTATTGGTGCTGCAAGCCATGTATTGGGTACTTCAAGTTGTATTGAAAAAAACAGACCAAAACAAGTGGTTATGGCTACATTGGCTTTAATTATTATTGGAATTATTACTACTATTATTTGTATTTATATATTTTAAATGTTAAAATTTGAATACTAATAAGAGGCAGTAATGAATCATAAATTTATAAGATATTCTCTTGGGTTTATAACACTGGGGTTAATTATTTCGGCTATTATCTTATCTAAAATTGCTTTATTTATATTATCTTTGGTGTTTATTATTTGCACGCTAACGGAATATCGATTAATGTCTAAACTTAAAAATATTGAAATATATTATTTTATACCCGAAATTATAGGGATAATACTTGCTTATTTATATATATATAATAAATTAGAATGGGTGACACCTGTTCTTGTTGCAGGAATATTTATGACATTCTTATATACAATAATAACAAATAAAAAACCTTATATGTTGAACTCTTTTTCAACAATTATGGGCTTTATATTTATATTTTGTACTTTGTATATAGTTAAATTATTTTATGTATATCCTCAGGATAATATGAAAATTATATTAACTTATATATTGACAGTTATGGTTGGTGATTTTGCAGCATCTAAAATAGGACCTAAATTTAAAAATAAATTATTATCGCCGCAAATAAGTCCCAATAAAACAGTAGCAGGTTCAGTATCAAATTTGTTTTTTTCTTGCATTGTGTGTTGTTGTTTAATTCCGATATTTAAAGTATGGCAGTGCTTATTATTGGGCATTATAATTTCAATATTCTCTCAAATAGGAGATTTAACAATATCGCTAATAAAAAGAGATTTGGGAATAAAGCACAGCAGTAATCTGTTTTTAGACTACGGCGGAATATTGGATAGAGTGGATGCATTTATCTTCTCGGCACCCGCCGCATATTATTGTATTTTATTTATTCTGTTATTCAAATAGAGCTTTAATAAAGTCATCAGAATTAAACAATTTTAAGTCTTCAAGCTTTTCGCCTACGCCAATAAGTTTAACAGGTAAATTAAATTCTTTGGCAATTGCAATTATGATACCTCCTTTTGCACTGCCATCAAGTTTTGTAAGTCCTACTGAAGTTAAATTTACAGCTTGAGTAAATAATTTTGCTTGAGATAATCCGTTTTGACCTGTGTTTGCATCTAAAACAAGCATACTTTCACGTAAAGAGTCAGGTGCAAGCTTATCTATAACGGATTTTATTTTATTTAACTCCTCCATTAAATTATGCTTATTGTGTAATCTGCCTGCCGTATCAATAATTAAAACATCATAGTTTTCATTTTGAGCTTTTTTTATGGCATCAAAAACAACAGCAGCCGCATCAATACCGTCTTTTCTTACGATATCAACTTGTGCCCGTTTTGCCCATATATCAAGCTGCTCTTCGGCAGCAGCCCTAAATGTATCGCCTGCCGCTAAAAGCACTTTTTTACCTGATAGTCTGAAATTATTTGCAAGCTTGGCAATTAACGTAGTTTTTCCTGCTCCGTTTACTCCCGTTATAAAGTATATATTTAATGAGTCGTCTTTATAATTGAGTTCGCTATTTCCTGCCGTGTTTATTATCTTTGTAAATTCTTCTTTTAAAAATTCCTTTATTTGCGAAGGTTTTACTTTAGTTTGTTTCCTCAGTTTATCGGTAATGGAAGAAGCCAAATTTACTCCTAAATCTGCTTTTATAAGTAAATCTTCCATATCATCCAAAATAAAATCATCAAAAACTTCTTCTTCTTCCACATTAGATACAACATTATTAACAAGATTTTGAGTAGTATTTGATATAGTTTTCTTTAAATTTTCAAACGAAAAATTCCAGAAAGATTTCGGTTTATCATCTTCTGGCTGATTAGTGCCTGTTTCATTTCTTTTGAAAAAGTTAAACATAAACTTACCCTAAAGTTATTTTAAATTATTTTCAATAACAACTTTGCCTAAAATTCCGTTAACAAAGGCACCCGAATCTTCGGTAGAATATTTCTTTGCAAGTTCAACCGCTTCATCTATTACAACTTTTAAGGGTGCATCATTTACATATAATAATTCGCAAATTGCAATTCTTAATATGTCCTTATCCATTTTGACAAGCCTGTTAATATCCCACCCTAATGCAAATTTTTTTATTTGTTCATCTATATCTTCTTTATGTTTTTTATACTCGTTGGTAATTTTTACTATATAGTTTTTAACCTCGGAATTTTCTTCTAAGGCCGCCATTTCTGCTATCTCTATTGCTAACATGGCTTTTTCTGCTATATTTAAAAGCTCATCAAGCTTGTTTTGCATATCTGATGTCATAGGAACGGGGACTGGCATGTCTGAAACATCTATCGGGCGTTCTAAATTATCCGGATGATTTGCTTCATATTCTCTGATATATTCTTTTATCTCTAATATTGAATTTGTAACCGAATTTAGTTCATCTGCTGAATTATTTGTTAAAGTTCTTACAGACTTTAATATAATATCTTGAAAATTCCACTTATTATCTTGAATTGTATCCAGTTGAGAAAAAAGTATTAACGCTAATTCTCGAGCTGCTCGTCTTGCTTGCATAATTTTATTCCTTTTATCTTTTTTTATTATATTAAGGCATAAAAACAGATAAAAGTATACACTATATAAATAAAAAATCTTGACTTTTGATTATGGTCTTAATAATATATAATAGTCAAAGTTGATGGGACGTCGCCAAGTGGTAAGGCACCTGGTTTTGGTCCAGGCATCTCGGAGGTTCGAATCCTTCCGTCCCAGCCAAGTAAAGCTCTTGAATTTTTCAAGGGCTTTTTTGTAGTTATTGTAGTTGTAAAAGAACAGAACAATACAAAAAAAAGGTACCAGTCGCAATCCCTCTGTAGTTAATTGAGTAGTTTGCTTTTTTCGGAAAGTTGGCTTCCTGTTTGGGTTTTAGCTGTCGGAAATAATCAAACTACCCGTTTACAAAACGGTCTTTTTGGACTTTTTTTGGATAAACGGTTAGTATGATTATTACGGTGGTGTTGAATTAAAACTATTCCCCTGTCTGCATTTCGGCTGTGTGTTTGAAGTGTACGCTTAGTTTGATTATTTCGGAAA